>JAGOIM010000138.1 GCA_017995665.1 Anaerolineaceae bacterium
ACGCTCAACAAGAATTATCCGCGACATCAGGAAATCCCCTTCGATTCCGTTCGCAAACGCATGGTTACGGTTCACAATATTATCAACCCGGGCCACGGAGATATCTCTCCATATTACACCGATGAGAAAACTAACTGGTACACGATTGCAATAAAAGGTGCGCCGGATGTAGTTTTGGAACTCTGTAAATACAAGTCCAACATGGAAAATGAACCAATCGAGTTCACCGAAGAAATGCGCCGCGAAGTTTTGACTGCCAATGAAAACATGACCAATCAGGCATTGCGCGTTTTGGCGGTGGCTTATCGTCCGGTTCCCGAAATGCCAGCCGAAATGGACCCGGCTATTCTTGAACAAGATTTGGTCTTTGTTGGCTTAATCGGCATGATTGACCCATCCCGACCGGAAGTGAAACCAGCATTAAAAGAAGCACAGCATGCGGGCATCCGTTCGGTAATGATTACCGGCGACTTCCCCAACACAGCCAAGGCAATTGCCGAGGATATCGGTTTGCTGCAGCCCGGGCACCAGGTTTTGACCGGTGCGGACATTGACAAAGTCAGCGATGAAGAAATGCGCGAAATTGTCAAAATCACCGATGTTTATGCCCGGGTGAGTCCTGAACATAAGATGAAAATTGTTGACGCCCTGCGCGATAACGGCGAAGTGGTCGCCATGACCGGCGACGGTGTCAACGACGCTCCGGCGATCAAACGCGCGGATATCGGCATTGCCATGGGCATCACCGGCACCGATGTCGCCAAAGAAACCGCGGAAATGGTTTTGACTGACGATAATTACGCCTCAATTGTTTCTGCTGTCGAGCAGGGTCGTGTTATTTACAGCAATATTCGTAAGTTTGTTTACTACCTGGTTTCCTGTAATATCGCAGAAATCATGATTATCTTCCTGGCAATTTTGTTCGGCTGGAATACTCCTTTGGCACCGATTCAACTGCTCTGGCTCAATTTGGTTACCGACGGTGCCCCGGCTTTGGCTTTGGGCTCAGAAAAGGGCGACCCGGATATCATGGATTATCCCCCAAGACCGGCAAAAGAGCCGATTATCAACCGCTCGATGTTCCAAGGCATTATAGTTCAGACGATTGCGATTACTGCGACAACCCTGATTGCATTTTGGTTGGGCGGCGGTGCTTTGAAAACCGCCACAGCTGAACAGCGAGTTTTGTCTGAAACCTTCGCCTTTGTAACCCTTTCACTATCGGAACTCTTCAGAGCATTCACCGCTCGTTCGGAAAACTATCCAATCTTCAAGATTGGGATTTTCTCGAGCAAGGGTATGAATCTCGCAGTCTCAGTTTCGATTTTACTGGTGCTAATGGTCGTATATTTGCCCTTCTTGAACGGAATTTTCGACACCGTTACCCTGGGTTGGGTTGAATGGGCTGAGATTTTGCCGCTGGTCTTGATTCCTTCGATTGCTGCGGAGGTGATGAAATATATCACCCATCGCAAACAGCAAAAACAAAAGACCTCTGTCTAAGCAAGTTGTTGATATTTGATAAAAAGCCTCATTTTCATGAGGCTTTTTTGTTGGCTCCATAGCCTTGGATCAGGGAAGGTAATCCAAGGAATGAAAGCACCCTGATTGATGGAGGAAAGTGTAAACCATCACCCTGAACAAACTGTAAAACCTGAGTTTCTCAATTTAGTGTCCTGAAAACATTTCTCTTCCTCGTTGAAAACAGATTATTTCAGCAAAATGAGAAAATCAGGTCGTAAGCCAATTTGCTCTTTTCAAACCGGCAATTTATTTCGTAAGCAAACTTGCGCGTTTCAAGCCGCCAAAAATTTATCGTAGGCCGGCTTGTGCTTTTCAAGCCGGCAAGATTCTGGCAAATTATTAAGCCGGATTCAAAAACAGAATCCGGCCTACAGTTAAGTCAGGAATTATCCAAACCTAAACTTTCTTTTCAATCTCATACAATGCTAAGGCGATGAAATCATCAACGCTCATGGCGCCGGGGTTATCTCCCCTGAGTTTCTTAATTTAGTGTCCTGAAAACATTTCTTTTCCTCGTTGAAAACAGATTATTTCAGCAAAATGAGAAAATCAGGTCGTAAGCCAATTTGCTCTTTTCAAACCGGCAATTTATTTCGTAAGCAAACTTTTGCGTTTCAAGCCACCAAAAATTTATCGTAGGCCGGCTTGTGCTTTTCAAGCCGGCAAGATCCTGGCAAATTATTAAGCCGGATTCAAAAACAGAATCCGGCCTACAGTTAAGTCAGGAATTATCCAAACCTAAATTTTCTTTTCAATCTCATCCAATGCTAAGGCGATGAAATCTTCAACGCTCATGGCGCCGGGGTTATCTCCCCTGATTGATGGATGAAAGTGTAAACCATCACCCTGAACAAACCGTAAAATCATCCGCTGCTGACCCCCGCACAACAACTGTTAATTTTAGCCTTGACACTGAAGGGAGTTTTGCCTATAATAATGTCTTGCCTTCCCTGGTAGCTCAATTGGCAGAGCGGGCGGCTGTTAACTGCTAGGTTAGAGGTTCGAGTCCTCTCCGGGGAGCTAAAAAAGACCTTTGAAAACGAAGGTCTTTTTTTTCTGACAGGCTGTGCTATAATTCAGCCACTTTATGGCCCTGTAGCTCAATTGGCAGAGCAAGCGCCTCTTAAGCGTTAGGTTCTCGGTTCGAGTCCGAGCAGGGTCATTTTTGTTTTTAAATTGCCTTTTTACTCGTTGATTAACTTATTCGCTCTTCCAAAAGCCCCTGGCGCATCAGCGGGAAAATAGCGGGGTTGGCGGCGAGGACATCAACCTTGCCCGACAGCAAATCTCCTTCGCCATCGATTGTATCAACGATAGCACCTGCTTCGCTCGCAATCAAAACCCCGGCGGCAATGTCATAAGGGTTTAGAGCCATATCCCAAAATCCGTCTCCCCGACCGCAGGCAACATAGGCCAAATCGAGAGCGGCAGATCCTAAGTGGCGGATGGTTTGGCTATCTTTACAAAAGCGAACAAAGTTTTTCAGATTTGATTTCGGGGTGTCAAGCAGCGTCTTTCTAAATCCTGTGATTACCAAGGAATCCCTCAATGTTTTCGCATCTGAAACTCGAATCGCTTCGCCGTTCAAAAAAGCGCCTTTTCCTTTGGCAGCATAAAAGGTTTCATCCATCGCCGGATTGCAAATGACACCTAATTGAAGTTCCCCTCTAAAGGCATAAGCAACCGAAACAGCAAAAAAAGGCATTCGGTGAGCATAATTTTTGGTACCATCAATCGGGTCGATATACCATTTATGCTCGGTGCTTTGCTTTAGATCGCCACTTTCTTCGGCATTTATCGAATGGTCAGGGAAATGAGAGCGAATTTTATCCAACAGAAATGCCTCAACCGCCCGGTCAGCTTCGGTAACCAATTCTGTGGCAACTTTATAATGCATTACAAGCGATGTAAATTGCATTTTGCGAGCAATTTGGGCAGCTTCGGTTGTCCAGCTAAGAACTTCTTTGAGATTTACTTCCATATATCCTCCAAACAATGAATTGTTAAGATTATACTCTTTTTACCTTTATTTAATCGCGTGAATCATCAAACATGTGGGATTCATGGAATATCCATGGGGTTTGGGCTGGTCAAACGATTTGCCTAAACTCGCTGTCTTGCTGCTATTCGATTGAATGGGTAGAGAATTTCGATCTGGTGTACATGCCTCTGGATGTGAGTTCCAACAAAATTCTTGATGATGTCGAGATTCTCTTAGTTATAGGTAACACATCAGTCACGCCGAAGCTATTTGAATGCCTCACATCGTCATTTTCTGTTTAACAGCCTTTTCCCCTCAGTAATTAACTAATTCTCTCTTCCAAAAGCACCTGGCGCATCTGAGGAAAAATATCGGGATTAGCGGCGAGGATATCAACCTTCCCCGACAGCAAATCTTCTTCGCCATAGAGCCCGTCAACGATGGCACCGGCTTCTCTCGCGATCAAAGCTCCGGCGGCAACATCATAGGGGTTTAGAGCAATTTCCCAAAATCCGTCTGCCCGACCACAGGCAACATATGCCAAATCGAGAGCAGCAGATCCGAGGCGACGGACGGTTTGGCATTCTTGACAAAAGCGAACAAAGTTTTTCAAGTTTGATTTCGGGGTGCCAAGCAGCTCTTTTCTAAATCCTGTGATTGTCAAAGAATCGTTCAATGATTTCACCGTCGAAAC
>JAGOIM010000020.1 GCA_017995665.1 Anaerolineaceae bacterium
GCAAAGCCAGGGGATGTGGTTATTCTCAACGGTCCAATTGGCAATCATGGCATTGCTGTCGCCGAAGCACGCGGTAACCTCGGCTTCAAAAGCGAGATTAAATCCGACGTCGCCCCGTTAAATGGCATGATCGCCGACTTGCTCGAAAGCGTTCCCGAGGTTCATGTCCTGCGCGACCCAACTCGAGGCGGTTTGGCGACCAGTCTGGTTGAAATTGCCTGTCAGAGTCAGCTTGGTATCATTTTGGAAGAAAACGCCATTCCAATTGACCAGGATGTGCGCAGTGCCTGCGATTTGCTCGGTTTGGATCCGCTTTATATGGCAAATGAAGGCAAGCTGATCCTTGTTTTGCCCCAGGAATTCGCAAAAGCAGCCCTTAACTGCCTTCAAAATCATCCCTACGGGAAAAATGCTGCAATTATTGGACGTGTCGAAGAGAAACCAGCCGGACAACTTTTGCTCAAAACTCCCTTAGGCACCAGCCGCCACCTCGATATGCTCGCCGGTGAAATGTTGCCGAGGATTTGCTAAGCACTTATGAATAAGTCCCACAAGTTCGACCGTTTAGTGCTGGTTTTCTTAGGCTTTGCTCTGCTCTTGCAAGCCTGTCAGCCTTCTGTGCAAGTCGATTTGACCGCTACCCCAACGATAACGCAAGAAGCGAGCCAAACACCTACTTCAACTTCAAGCCCAAGCCCAACTGCTACTGAAATTCCGCTTGCAACGCCCACACTTCCGCCTGAAATTTCAGTTGAGGACATAAAGAATAATCTGGGAGAAGTTCTGATTGAAGGCGTGGATTGGCATGTCATCATTGAAAATGAGAGTGGAGAG
This sequence comes from Anaerolineaceae bacterium, assembly GCA_017995665.1. Taxonomy (GTDB): domain Bacteria; phylum Chloroflexota; class Anaerolineae; order Anaerolineales; family Anaerolineaceae; genus Mesolinea. Next base: position 835 of record JAGOIM010000020.1, read on the forward strand.
AGACTCTTCGAGCGCAATCCGGCTGAGCTCTTCCATCCTGCTTCAACCATCAAAGTGCCGGTCGCACTGGTGGTCCTCAAAATTCTCGAGGAACGTGGTGACAGCCTTGAAAAAATTCAAAGCTATGGAATTGGAAGAAGCTGGGCGGAATTGGTCTCCGCAATGATTGTCAAAAGTGAAGAAGCGGCCACCGAATCTCTGGAATTTTTTGCCCGTGGTGATAACCGACTGAGAAATTATCTGGATGAATGGGGGCTCAGACAAACCACTTTCGATCCGCGCCTCAGTACGGCGGAAGACTTGCTCCTTTCGCTTAAAGTCGTCAACAATCAAGAAGTTTTGAGCGAAGAATTTAACAATTTCCTGCTCGAATTAATGGGCGAATACACTGAGAATGACGAAACCTTATTGGGAGTCCTCTCGGCTGAACTTCCGCAATGTAAGTTTTTCAACAAACGCGGCACATTAACCAACCCGATGGTTGTCGCCGATATGGGAATCTTAAAATGCACAGAGCAAACTTGGTATTTGGTCATCGCCGGCACTCCACAGGAAGACTCGGCGGTGAAATATGAAGCCATCCAGGCGGCAATCGAAAACTTCGGCAAAACCTTCGCTCCATATGCCCAAGCGAAGCCAGAATCCTAACCCCAAGCATCTCTGTAAGATTTTGCGCTTGTATCTATTAACAGGGCAATGTATACTTAACCCTTAGAAATTATACAATGAGGTATTTATGAAAATCGATTTTCAAGAAACAACTGACGATCTCGCCAAACGCATCAACATCCATTCCCAATTTGGTGCGCGCGATATCGATGCCTGGATGCTCGAAATCCTCCAGCTCAAACCAGGTATGAAAATTTTGGACGTTGGCTGTGGCTCCGGCAAGCAATGTTTCTCTTACTACCATCACTTGAACGGCGAAGTCGACATCACCGGCACAGACGTTTCCGAATCACTCCTGGACGATGCCCGGGCAAAAAATCAGGAACTTGGCAATCCGGTCAAGTTCAGCTTCCTCGATTTTAACCAGCCTTTCATCCTCCCTGAAAATAATTACGACCTGATTTCCGCTTGCTTTGCAATCTACTATGCGCAAGATATCCCCTTCACCCTGAGCGAAATGCATCGCCTTTTAGTACCCGGAGGGCGGCTTTTCACCACAGGACCAATGCCAAGCAACAAGCAGCTCTTCTATGACATCATCAAAGAAGCCACAGGCAAAGAGATACCTCCCATGCCCGGCAGTTCTCGCTATGCTTCCGAAATTTACGGCACGATGCAAGCGCTTTTCAGCAAAACCGAGCAACACATCTTTGAAAACCCGCTTACTTTTGAATCGGTTGAACCTTTCATGGTCTACACCCGCGCGTCCATGGCTGAAGATCGCAAGCTTTGGAATTCGCTTTTCCAAACACACGAAGAATTTGAAGACCTCATGTCAAAAATCGAAAAAACCGCTCAGAGATTCCTCGACCGTGACGGCAAACTGGTCATGACCAAAGTTGTCGGTGGTTTCATCGCCACAAAATAGAGGCTGCTATGAACAATATGACCTTTTACGGAAAATCTTTGCTCTTCATGGGTGCTCATCCGGATGATATTGAGTTGGGTTGTGGTGCTTTAATTGCCGATTTGGTCGGCCAGGCAGACATTTTTTGTCAGACTTTCTCGGACAATCAAAAAAACCCCGATTTATTACATTTAGTCGGCGAACATCGCAATAGCATGCACCGTTTGGGCTTGCAAGATCATCAATTCGCCCTCGGCACTTACGAAACCCGACGTTTTCCTGATTTCAGACAAGAAATTTTGCAGGAAATGCTTGAATTGCGTAAAAAGTACCAACCGGAAATTGTCTTTGTCCATACCGTCAATGACATGCATCAGGACCACAACACGCTGACCGAGGAAGCAACCCGTGCCTTTCGCGGGACGACTGTTTTGGGCTTTGACGTTCTGCGCAGCAGTCATGGCTTTTTCCCCAACTTTTTAGCCGAAGTAAGCGAAAACGCAATAGAAACAAAAATAGCGGCTTTGGCAGAGTATTCAACCTACCGTAACCGCTACTATTTCGCTCCTGATATCACCCGTGCAACGGCTATCCGCCACGGTGCCTTAGCCGAACGTCCTTACGCTGAAGGCTTTGATATCATTCGTATTGTTGCTAATTTTACTAAAACAAGTTAAGACTGTCCAAATCGATTTCATCGAGCGGATTGCTCTTTTTTGTTTTAGCCACATAAGGACGGACATTCTCTGATGCAAACGGGTACCAGAGTATCCGATCCGGAACCAACCAGCCGTCGGTCAGATAGACATTTTCTCTGAATTGCACGGCAAGCAGTTTGTTATCAATCTGCACAACGGTTCCCTTCAACCAGTCGCGGATGCGATTACCTTCCTTGTCCTCGTGGTCGCAATTCACCTCGACGCGATCACCAACTTTATATGGCTGCTCCTCAACCGGCGGCCTCATAAAACTTGCATTTCTCATTACCCTTCCCTAACCTTTCTAATCGTCCATTCTTTCCAGGAACAGATTCAAAACCTCTTCGCGGCTCTTTTCAAGCTTAAATGATTGTAAAACCTGATAGAAGAAACCTTCTACTATCAATTTTTCGGCATCTTTAGGCCCAATGCCTCGTGCTTCGAGGTAGAACAATTCTTCTTGATCAATTTTGCCAACCGTTGCACCGTGCGAACACTTTACATCATCAGCATGGATTTCCAAACCCGGCAGCGTTTTCATATCGGCACTGTCATCCAAAATCAGATTATTGTTGGTCTGATATGCGTCCGTCTTTTGCGCTACTGGGTCGACATAAATCATCCCGTGCCAAATCGAGCGTCCATCATGTGAAGCCACACTCTTATAGAGCAAATCGCTGACGGTATCCTGCGCCCAATGATTTTGACGTGTATCCAGATTGATTAATTGCTTTTCAGTCGGGAACATCGCCCCATTCAGCTTGGCATGACTACCTCTGCCTTCCAGCTCAACTTTGATAAAGTTCTTGCTCAGTTTCGTTCCAATTGCGGCAAGATTCCATTCCAATTGGGCATCAGCGCCTAAAAAGGCTGTTTCGTGGCTTATATTCCATTCGCTTAGACTAAACTGTTGTCGCTCATCGAAGTGCAAGTTTGCCCGGTCGCCAAGATGCGCCTGTAAGACTGCCACATTAAAACCAGATTCGACCGTGTCATCGTTCAGCCAGCTAAATTCCAAATTAAGACTGGACCCCTCTTCCAACCAAACGATATTCCTTGTGAATGCGGAGCGTTTTTCGAGGTCTACTTTTATCTGCAGCTGCAAAAGGCCCTCAACCATCACACCACGCGGCACGTAAACAAAAACGCCATCATTCGCTAAGGCATAAACCAAAGCAGCAAAAACGCCTTCATTTACCAGCTTGTCTTCTTTCAAAAAGCGGATTGCCAAGTCTCGGTTGGAGCGCAAAAGCTCGCGCCAAGTTGAAACAATCACACCCTTCGGTAATTCACCAAAAGTTTCTTGTTCGGCAAGATTGGGGTAATAATTCGTTTCCAATTGAAAGGGGCTTTTGTCAATGTCGAGCAAAAGGCTGTTAAAATCCAGCTCTTTCAAACTCATCCAGCGCCAGTTTTCATCCTTGCGATCGGGGAAGCCGGTTTCATTGGCAATTTTCCAGGCATTTTCCAACTCAGCCCGGCTTTCACCTGGCATCAATTCAATGTTTTTTTCAAAAGCTTCTTTCCAACTTTCGGGAAGGCTAACAGAGGAAAAAATTTGATTTGGGTTTATTTCACTCTTTGCCATCTTAACCTACCGATCCAACCATTTGTAGTTGAATAAGTTTATTCATTTCAACCGCATATTCCATCGGCAATTCCTTCACCAATGGTTCGATAAAACCGGAAACAATCATGGTTGTCGCTTCTTCTTCGCTCAAACCGCGGCTGGTCAGGTAGAAGAGTTGTTCTTCGCCGACTTTGCTGACCGATGCTTCGTGCCCAATCATGACATCCTGAGAATTGTTGTCAATTGTGGGCCAGGTATCGGTTCGCGATTCCGGGTCAAGCAAAAGCGCATCACAAACCACATTGGATTTCACACCGTGTAAACCGCGGGCAACTTTTACTAAACCGCGATAAGAAGATTGTCCGTTTCCACGGGAGATTGATTTCGAGGTAATTTTGCTGGTGGTGTTGTCAGCAAAATGGACCATCTTCGATCCCGCATCCTGAATTTGGTCAGGACCGGCAAAAGCGACCGAAAGCATTTCGCCATGAGCACCCTCGCCTCTTAAGTAGCAAGAGGGATATTTCATGGTTACCTTCGAGCCCATATTCGCGTCCACCCATTCCATCGTGCCATTCTCGAAGACGTTTGCGCGTTGGGTCACCAGGTTATAAACATTCGTCGACCAGTTTTGAATCGTTGTATAACGCACCCTGGCATTTTTCTTGACTACAATTTCAATCACACCGCTGTGATAAGAATTTGTGGAATATGACGGTGCGGTACAACCTTCAACATAATGCACCTGAGCGCCTTCATCAGCGATAATCAGCGAACGTTCAAACTGCCCGATGCTGGCATTATTCAAACGGAAATAAGCTTGCAAAGGCAGATCGACTTTCACACCTTTTGGCACATAGACAAAAGAACCGCCCGACCAAACTGCGCTGTTTAGGGCTGCGAATTTGTTATCCTGAATTGGTACAACTGTCGAGAAATATTCTTTGAAAAGCTCGGGGTATTGTTTCAAACCATTTTCAATACTCAAGAAGATGACACCCTGCTTTTCGAGTTGTTCATTGATGTTGTGATAGACCATTTCTGAGTCATATTGTGCACCAACACCCGCCAAATAACGCTGTTCTGCCTCGGGGATGCCCAAACGCTCAAAGGTGTTCTTAATATCATCGGGCACATCATCCCAGGATTTTTGGTCGATTTCTTCAGGACGAACGTAATAATAAATTTCGTCCAGATTCAAATCACTCAAATCAGGACCCCAAGAGGGCATTGGGCGTTCAAGATAATGCCGGTAAGCCTTCAGGCGAAACTCAAGCATCCATTCCGGTTCTTCTTTCATTGCCGAAATTTGGCGAACAACCTCTTCATCCAGGCCTTTGCGAGTTTTGAAGCTCGAATGGTCTGGATCGCTAAAACCATATTCATAACTACTTCCTATGTTAGAAAGTATTTTCTTTTCGTCGTGATCAGCCATCAGCTATGCCTGCTCATTTTCAGTTTCGTTTTGGTCAAATTCTTCGCGAATCCAATCGTAACCGTGTTCTTCCAATTTGAGAGCCAAATCGGGACCGCCGCTTTCAACAATTTTTCCGTCATACATAATATGAACGAAATCAGGTTTGAGATAATTGAGCATCCGCTGATAATGGGTGATAACCAAAACACCCAAATTGTCGCCGGCAAGCGAATTTACCCCTTCAGAAACAATTCTGATAGCGTCAATGTCCAAACCGGAATCGGTTTCGTCAAGCAAGGCAAATTTTGGTTCCAGCATCGCCATTTGCAAAATTTCTGCCCGCTTTTTCTCTCCACCGGAGAAGCCGTCATTCAGATAACGCCCACCAAAGGAATAATCCATCTTGAGCAAATCCATTTTTTCTTTCATCGATTTGCGGAAGTTGATAATGGAAATCCCTTTCGATTCCGGGTCTTGGGCTTTGAGCTTGGCATTCATGGCTACACGCAAAAAATTCGCCAGAGTTACGCCGGGGATAGCAACCGGATATTGGAAAGCCAAGAATATGCCGTTGTGAGATCGTTCTTCAACCGACATTTCGCTAATATCTTTGCCATCCAATAAAATTTCGCCCTCTGTAATTTCATAAGCAGGGTGACCCATAATTGCGTTCGAAAGCGTTGATTTTCCGGTTCCATTAGGCCCCATCAAAGCGTGAACCTCTCCGGTTTTAATCGTCAGATTAAAGCCTTTAATGATTTCCTGATCTGCAATGCTGACATGTAAATTTCTAATTTCTAAGGTTGACATTACTTGTTTATTCCTCAATGTTTCATCGTTTTAACAGTCAGGATTATAGCAGATGGACGAGGCTAAGTCAAATTTATATATATTTATCTAATTTATTAACATTCGCCCTTTTTAGCTTAGACAGTAGAGAAAAACGAGCAAAGCCTGCTGTATAATCCTTGAATGTGGGAATGGGAGAATCCATTCACTAAATTTTTCATGGTGACAAAGAGAAGTTACCGATTTAAAACAAGGAGATATTGAAATGACAGAAGAGAAAAAAGGATTTTTCGGGAATTTATTCGGGAAAAAAGAAGACAAAGCAGCAAAAGAAGCTGCTGAAAAAGCCGCAGCTGCTGCAGAAGAATTGAAAGCAAAAGCCGAAGCCGCCGCTAAAGAAGCCAAAGAAAAAGCACTTGCTGATGTTGCTGAACTGAAAGCAAAAGCTGAAGAAGCTGCCAAAGTTGCAGAAGATAACGCCAAGCGCGTTGCCGACGCCGCTGCAAAGAAAGCTGAAGCCGAAGCCCTCAAGCTTGAATATGAAGCCCGCAAAGTTGCCGACAAAGCAGCCGAAGCTGCAAAAGAGATGGAAGGCTTGATCGCCAAACACACCGTTGCCGAAGGTGAAACCCTCAGTCTCATCGCTAAACATTATTACGACAACGCCAACCTTTACCCAATCATTTACGAAGCCAACAAATCTGTTATTGGTCTAAACATAGATTTTATTAAAGTTGGCATGGTTTTGGATATTCCTGTCAAACCCGAAAATTAGTCACTAAATAAGAAGAATTTGATGGCTCAAGAATTAAACCTAAGCACTGTTTTTGGAGAAATTGCTAAAACGCTCTCCGCCAATCAGCAACAATTAAATGATGCTGATGATTACAACCATAATCATGGTACGAACATGGTCGAAACCTTTCAACAGATTCAGAAAGCTGTTTCTAAAAAAGAAGGTGAACCTGTTTCTGACCAGCTTGCTTATGCCAGCAAAGTTTTGGAAGAAAAAACCAGCGGTAGCACCGCAAAGATTTACGCCGAAGGTCTGGCAAACGCATCCAAGCAATTTGTCGGCAAAGATTTCAACGCCGAAACTGCCGGCACCCTGATTAATTCCATGATGGGCATGAGCGACACGCAAAAAGGCGGAGGCGACTTGCTCTCAACCCTCCTCGGTTCTCTTGGTGGAAACACTCAGGCAGCTCAACAAACTACTGCTCCTTCAACACCAGCCGATGCAAGCAATCTCCTCGGATCCTTGCTGGGCGGATTGACCGGAAATTCTGAACCAAAACAAGAAGCTGCCCAAAGTTCGGGTGGCGGTATCGCTGATTTGTTAGGCGGATTGATGGGCAACCAGAGCAACTCCCAACAGAGTTCCGGTGGACTCGGCGATTTGCTCGGTGGTTTGCTCGGTGGCTCAGGCAACTCACAATCTCAAAGTGGTGACGTAGACGCAAGCAGTTTACTCTCTGCCGGCTTAGCATACTTTGCCGCAAAACAAAGCGGCAAAAACAATCTGGAAGCAATCATGCAAGCCCTCAGCAGCGCCAGTCCCCTCGGCAAACGCCAAGACCAACAACAATCCGGCGCTCTGGTCATCAACACCATCCTCGGCCTGCTCAATAAGTAGATAATTCAATCATAGCAACAAAAAAACCTCTCTTTCGAGAGGTTTTTTTGTTGAGTGTAACTTTTGTAATCAAAGGCAGAAATTCACAACGAGCCCAAACGCCCGCATATGAGGGAATTCCTGCTTGTTACGAATTTAAAAATAATTTTAATAAAATACGCCACGGTCCATTGTTTTGGCTTGGGCAATCCAATCCTCAATCATGCTTAATGATGGTGGGCGGCGGACCAACTTCTTTTCCTCGTTGGTTTCCAAAATTTTCTTATGCAGGTTTTCTGCGTTGCGGGTTGCCAATTCGACGACGGTATCCACACCGGCTTCTTCCAAAAGATCGGAATACTCTTCTGCGACGCCCTTAATGCGATACAAATCGGCATGGTTGACCCATTCCAAAATCAAATCTTTGCTAATACCGGTTTTCTCGGCGAGTTCTTGCCGACCTTTCGGTTCGCAACCGGCTTTCAACAAAGCCTCGACAGTAAAAATACCAATTTCTTGGAATTTTTCAGCATAAACGGGACCAATTCCCTCAATATCAATAATTTTTGTCATGGTTTTCTCCTTCTTGTTGAACTAAGTACAAAAATTATAGCATAAGCTACCTCATGCAAAGCGAAAGTAAACACATTTTACGAATATTAATAACCGTAGTGTCGGAGGGGGCAAGTCCCAATCAAGAGCGCTCCATAATTCCATACCTGGTTGGACTTGCCCAGCACAAAAAGAGCAAAGATCCAATGAAATTTGGCAAATACCCGATAGACGCAAGTCCCAATCAAGAGCGCTCCATAATCCCTTACCTGGTCAGACTTGGCCAACACAACAAGAGCGAATTCCACAACCAAAGCCAAATTCTAACCACATAAACAAAACCGAAAATTTCATTAATAATTTCTATAACATTTTTACAGATATTTTCAATTTTAAATCAAAATGGTATACTCATATGCAATAAACAGGTAAAGCATGAAAAGTAACAGAGAAAAAATCTTAGAAAATCTTGGCGTAACTCGCCAGGCAACCATTCAAAAATTAGCGGACCAATTGGAAATCAACCCCATCACAGTCCGTCATCATTTATTGCGTATGCAAAATGAAGGTTTAGTCACTTCCAACGAGCAACGTGCCGGTGTTGGCCGCCCTCATCTCGTTTTCCAGCTGACCAACCAGGGCAGGCAACGCATCTCCACCAATTATCATCAATTGGTCAACAATCTTCTCGATTCCGTCCAGACCCTTTTCGGCCGTCAGGCTTCATCCGAACTTTTGGTCGCTGTCGGCCAGGAGATGGCAAAATCTTACGATTTGGAAATCAACGAAGAAAATTTACCCGAAACTATGAATAGTTTCTGCGACATGATGGCAAACGAAGGCTTTCAAATTGAATGGGAACACAAAGACAATCGCGTTATTATTCGCAACACCAGTTGCCCATATTACAACTTAGAAAACAACAATCGCGAAATTTGCTTGCTCGACCAATCCTTCTTTTCAACCCTCTTGGGTAAAGACCTTCAGCTTGAACAATTCACAGTCGAAACGGATTCCAATTGCAGCCACTGTGTCTATTCTTTTGAACTATAAACCGAAAAACGAGGCAAAATATGACTGATCACATACCTACCCATTGGGAAATTGACGATACCCATCCACAATATCACGATGACTTAATTGTCGGCTTATCCGGTTTGGTAGACATAGAAATTGGGCTGTCCTTCATTGAACTCGGTTTGGTGCGCAATATCAGTCTAAAAGATGGCGAAGCAAAAGTCACCATGATTTTAACCACGCCCTTCTGTCCCTACGGTCCGGAAATGATCGCCGATTGCAAAAAAGTGGTCGAGCGCATTCTTGAAGTCCCGACCACGGTTGAATTGGGTGCTGAAATGTGGGATCCGAAGATGATGGACCCCGAACTGCAAGATACTGACGGTTGGGGTCTCTTCGGTTAGTTTTTAGCTAAAAAGCTTAAACAATTTCATTCCAACAGACATATCCCCGGCAATTTTGACTTTGCCGGTCATAACAGCGTTCATCGGATTAACCTTCCCCTTTAACAGTTCAAGGGCTGTTTCGGTGCTTGCGCTGAGCGTCATTTGCGGGTTTTCAAGCTTTCCTTTTTCAACTTTCACGGAACCGTCATTGACGACGACATAATAATTACCGCCACCTTCACCTGAAAGATTTAACTGGATCCGGGCTTGAACCCCGACCGTTTTTGATTCGTCGATCAAAGTTGGTACTGCTTTGATGAAATCTTCAATTGTTTCCATATTTACACCTCTTAAAGTTTGAATTTATAGTAAATTTCTAAGAAATTAATTCCAAATTTATTGTATAATAATAGCGTAATTCAATCCGACTATTTTATGTAAAATGTTTAAGGAAAACTAAGGAGAAAAAATGGACAAATACGAATGCATCGCTTGTGGTTATATCTATGACCCCGAAATCGGCGACCCAACCGCCGACATCGAACCCGGAACCGCCTTCGAAGACTTACCCGAAGATTGGGTATGCCCGGACTGCGGCGTCGGTAAAGATCAATTTGAAAAAATCGACTAATCTCGATTAACTAAAAACCAATTCTAAAAAAGACAAGGAACAGCAATCTTTCAACTGTTCCTTGTTTTCTATTCCCTAATCACCTAATACCTGAAACTATCTATTTATTCCCCACAATTTCTTAATTGGACTATAATTTAACCACTATACTCGTTCAAGTCAGGAGGAATATCTGTATGGCAAGTGTGACTTATAATCACGTTTGGAAAAAGTATGGCGACGTTGTCGCCGTGCAAGATTTAAATCTTGCAATCGAGGACAAAGAATTTTTGGTGCTGGTCGGCCCATCCGGTTGCGGTAAAACCACCGCCCTGCGCTGCTTAGCAGGCCTCGAAGAAATCACCCAAGGCGAAGTTATGATTGACAACCAGATCGTCAACGATGTCGCTCCAAAAGACCGCGATATCGCAATGGTTTTCCAAAGCTACGCCCTTTATCCCCACATGTCCGTTTATGACAACATGGCTTTCGGCCTCAAACTCCGCAAACTCGACAAAGCCGATATTGATCGCCGCGTGCAAGAATCTGCCCGTACCCTCGGCATCGAGAACCTGTTGAAACGTAAACCCAAGGAACTCTCCGGTGGTCAACGCCAGCGCGTTGCTGTCGGCCGTGCTATCGTTCGTGAGCCAAAAGTGTTCCTCTTCGATGAGCCCCTCTCCAACCTTGACGCCAAATTGCGCGTCCAGACCCGAGCTGAGCTTTCCAAACTGCACAAACGCTTGGAAACCACCTTCATCTACGTCACCCATGACCAAACCGAAGCCATGACCATGGCAACCCGCATCGCTGTCATGAACAAAGGCGTGCTCCAACAATTGGCCGCACCCCAAGTTCTCTACGACCACCCTGTCAACCTTTTCGTTGCCGGCTTCATTGGCTCTCCTGCCATGAACTTCTTCAACGGAAAAGTTATTTTGGAAGATGGCAGCATGTATGTTGACATGGACACTTTCCGTGTGCGCGTTCCGGACCATGACAAAGAAAAATATCAATCAGTCATCGACAAAGAAATCATCTTTGGCATCCGACCTGAAGATATTCATAACCCCGTTTTCTCCCCTCCCGGCATCATTGCCGAGAATGTTGAAGCAACGGTTGATGTTACCGAGTTAATGGGCAACGAAATTTTCTTATATGTTGTCAACGGAAACCACAATTTCATCGCTCGTGTTGACCCCCGCACCCAGGTGCATTATGGCGACAAGCTCCAACTCGCCTTCAATATGGACAACTTCCATATCTTTGACCCCAGCATCGACGCAGAAAATCCCCCCGTTGTCGGTGACGTGGAAGCTAGATAAGCAGTGTTAGATTCTTGCGCTTGTCGCAAGATAAACACGTTTAGTATATAAACATAAAAGCCGGTCGGTTGACCGGCTTTTTGCTTTCTTATTCGCTCGCTTGGCTTGCTTTTGCCTTCGGCTTCCTCGTCAAAAGGACCAATAGAATCCCGACAATCAGCGCAAAACCAAATACCAGGATAAAGGCATCCCTCCAAAAGACGAAGGGGAAAAGCCGAATCAAGGTTGAAGATTCCAGGAATGTCCAGGTTCCGTCCGCAAAAAAGAGTTTGTGGAACCAGGTGAATAACTGGTCAAAGCTAATTGCCAAAAAAACCAATAGCACGCCAAGCAAAGAGACCGTCGCCCAGCCACCGGCATTCAGCGCTTTTCGAATGCCATCCCATTGGCGCATCACCACCAGCCAAATGAACATCGCCAGGCTCAGCCCGATCAAAACATACCAAACAATCGAAGCTGTGCTGACAACATTTTTCACATCAACCATATGGTCAAGCTCATCCGGCGCAAACATCTTCCGTCCGGTGGTATCCTGTAAATTACCCAGGTAGTCGATGTCCTTGTCGTTTGTCAGATAGCTCACGGCATAACCGGACCATTTCGTCCGCTCTTGAAGTGTGAAACCGAAGGGATCAGCCGGAAAACTCGCCCGCCTGTATTCGAAAGCAGGAAAATTCGGCGTCATCACCAACCTCACCCCACCCATCAGCAGGATATAGGGAATAAAAATTGCCAATAATACGACCATCAGTATGTTTAATTTGTTACTTTTCATCATAAGCCTCGATTATTGCGAGATGTTTTCTAAATTATAACCAATTCAGGCAATTTAAATTCTATTTGTGTATTATGACCAGAAATTGTCAAAATGAAGAAAATCATGAAATGTTGCCCTAATAAACCAGCATAATACTTGAACTATTTTAGTAAATTGCGGAATGTATATATATTGGTAGGGCGAGGTTAAAGGTGCCACGAACATGCTGGTACGGAAATCTTGTGCACCTTTAACCCGCCAGAGTAATTAATCAACTAACTCACATAAATAAACAATGTAAATCATTTACTGTATATATGTTGGTAGGGGCAGGTCCAAATCATGAATGCTCAATAATCGCCCAAATAGCTTGACCTGCCCAAATATTGCGGACACTCCTTGAAATGCACCTTGGGTTAATGATTCTAACGGGGCAGGTTTACCTAATTGAGCAATTTCAAACCGCTCACGTCCTGAACCTGCCCCTACCGTTGTAATATAATCTTTTTCAATAATATGGTATTCTAAGCAGGCTCGGAAGCGGTTTCACAAAAATCCTCATGATTGATGAGGGCAGTTCCATATTTAAAATTGCTGAACCAAATGCATCCCTGCTCGGTCCTATGATTTTTCAATTATACTAATCTTACAAACGATTTTGTAAGAAGATTTTCATTATTAACCAAAAGTGAGAAGCAAATGAAAGAAAGAGTTTACGATTTAGTTAGAACTGCAATCGAACGACTGGGCGGAAACATGCTTTGGCAACGAGAAGGTTTTCAATACGGCGCGTGGATTTTGAGCCTTGGAGATCGAACTAAAATCATTGAAGCCAGCGGAAAACGTTCTTTTCCTGAACTTGATGCACTATACCTTCCTAAAGTAGCATCGCCGAAAACATGGGATGACTATCAAGACGCCTTGATTCCGAACGCTTATGCTCAAATTGTAAAATTATTTGGATTAGGGGAATTACCTGAAGATGAATCTGCTCAACTTGAAAACGCAATTGAACGTTCTAAATGGAAATTCGCCTGGACCTATGCGAGAACCTTGCCTCATGAATACACCAAAAAAGCAATTAGTCAGGAAGATGACCATAGTTTGATAATATCAATGATTGAAAAATATGGAATCGTAATTCCCTGGAAAATGTATAGGAACAAATATCTCTTTTTTGGGGATAGAAAATATTGGCATATGGGAAATCCCTATTCCTCAAACCTGGATGATCATCCAAATATAATTAATCGCATCTGGCTCGATGTGCGCAAACACAGAGAAAACGTTTCCCATGTATGGACAGCTGAAGAAGTGGAACTCCAAATGCGATTGTGGGAAATCCAAATGGAAAAAACTACGAACAAACAAAAATAAAACCCCCCGGGAAACAATTCCGAGGGGTTTTCAGGCTGCGGGCACTGGAGTCGAACCAATACATACGGATTCAGAGTCCGCTGTCCTGCCATTAGACGAGCCCGCAATAACGAATGTATAGTTTACCAAGTTTTGGTGCTTTTAGCAAGCGTTTTTTGA
>JAGOIM010000139.1 GCA_017995665.1 Anaerolineaceae bacterium
TGCCCGAAGAATAACGTTTCACCGGTGTATCGATGAATTTTTCAACTTCCGAAAAGTCCACAATCTCATCAAAACGTGCTTCAATTTCTTTCTTGTGCATCCCCAAAATTGCACCGTTGAGGAAAATGTTTTCTCGTCCGGTTAACTCCGGATGAAAGCCGGTGCCAACTTCCAAAAGCGAGCCGACCCGTCCGCGTAATTCACCAAAACCCTCAGTTGGGTCGGTAACGCGTGAAAGGATTTTGAGCAAAGTACTTTTACCGGCACCATTTCGGCCGATGATACCCAGAGCCTGCCCCTGCTTGACTTCAAAGCTGACGTTGCGCAAAGCCCAAATCTCTTGTGTGCTGCTACGTCGTTTATTCTTACGGAAGAGGTCGGCAAATTTTTGCGTTTGGCTGACAATTAGGTCGCGAAAAGTGTCGTGCCGTTCTTGTGAAGCGCCAATTTTGTAGCGCTTGCCGAGTCCTTTTACGATAATTGCGGTATCTTTTTCCATCTTAGACCACATCCGCAAAGGTTTTTTCCATCCGGCGGAAGAAGTACAATCCGCTAATCAGCAAAACAATTACTGCAGTACCGGAGTAAAGCAAGCTTATATCCGGGGCTGCACCGCCAAAAAGCGCCCAGCGAAAACCCTGCACAACCCCCACCATCGGGTTGAGGCTGTAAATATTACGAATTATGCCCTCAGGAATAATCGTGATTGGGTAAACAATTGGCGTGGCGTACATCCAGATTTGCAGCAAAAATGGTACCATCTGTTGGATGTCACGATATTGCACGTTTAAAGCAGAAAGCCATAAACCAACCGCCAAAGCTGCCAAAATTGCCAACAAAGTTAGCGGAATCAGCCAAAGTGCATTCCAGGTCAGAGGCAATTTGTAAAAAAACATCGCACCAAAGAGTAATAGCAAAGAAATCCCAAAATCGACCAAAACCGCTAAGACTGACGAAAGCGGGATAATAATCCGGGGAAAGTAGATTTTGGAAATCAGGTTTGAGTTACCCACCAGGCTCAAACTGCTCTTTTGCAAAGAAAGCTGAAAAAGCTGCCAGGGCAATTGTGCCGCTAAAGTGAAAATCGGATAGGGCAAATCACTGCCGGTATCGACCTTGAGCAAGAGTCCAAAAACCACCGAGGTAATCAGGGTGGTTAAAACCGGTTGCAAAATCGCCCAGGCAACGCCCAAAGCGGCTTGCTTGTAGCGCACTTTGATATCACGCCAGGTCAAAAAATAAATCAGCTCGCGGTATTGCCATAGTTCGCGCAAGTTGATACCCAGCCATCCCTTGGAAGGCTTAATCGTAACAACTTGCGGAGAAGTCAAACTTTTAGTTTCTGCCATTTGCTCTTTCGTTGACATACCAATCGATTGTTTGCTGCAGACCGTCTTCAAAACTCGTTTTGGCTTCAAAACCAAAGCGTTCTTTCGCGCGCGAGGTGTCCAGTTTTCGGCGAGGCTGTCCGTTTGGCTTCGTTGTATCCCAACGGATTTCGCCCTCAAAACCGGTCAGTTTGGCAATCAACTCGGTTAAATCTTTAATAGAAATCTCAAAACTCGAACCGATGTTGACCGGATCAGAACTGTTGTAACGCATCGTCGCTAAGGTGATTCCCTCAGCAGCGTCGTTGGCATAGATAAATTCGCGCGTTGGAGAACCATCGCCCCAGGCTACAATTTCGGATGCGCCCTGCTCTTTGGCTTCCAAACATTTGCGAATCAGAGCCGGGATGACATGCGAACTTTCGGGGTTAAAATTATCGCCCGGTCCATAGAGGTTAACCGGAAGCAGGAAAATGGAGTTATAACCATATTCCTCGCGGTATGCCTGCGACTGGACCAAAAGCATTTTCTTTGCCAAGCCGTAAGGGGCGTTGGTTTCTTCGGGATAACCTTCCCAAAGGTCTTCTTCGCGGAAGGGAATCGGCGTGAATTTTGGATAGGCGCAAATTGTGCCAATGGCAACAAATTTGCTGACGCCCATTTGCCAGGCGTTGTGAATAAGCTGCACGCCCATCATCAAATTGTCATAAAAAAACTCGCCCGGGTGTTCCCGGTTGGCTCCGATACCACCCACTTTGGCTGCCAGGTGAATAATCACATCGGGCTGAGCCTCACGAATCATGCGCTGGATATCGCTTTCTTTAACCAGGTCATAATCCGGATAATTCGGCACAAAGATTTCCTTCGCGCCATGATCGTGCAATTTTTCAATTAGGTGCTTGCCCAAAAATCCGGCACCACCGGTAACGCAAATGCGTTGCCTGGAGAGGTCTAATTCCTTATCCATTTTCACCTCGAAATTTTTTGTCTGTTTCTTCAGTTTTTTCTACATCCGTCTCTACATCAACGGTCTGGTCATCTTCATCATTAATAGCACTAAGAGCAAAAGATTCTTCGGAATCTTTTGCTGGTAATTGTAGTGCAAGTTTAAGTCCATCAATCCGAATTTGGGGAGTTTGCGCCTCATTTGTGAGGGCAATTCCGCGTTCAAGGCAGCTCAGGCGCACAACCTCAGCCACGTCATCCTCACCGGCTACATTAACCTGATTAAAGCCAGCATCCTCCAGCTGGTCAAGGCAAAGATTACTCCGTTCGCGAACGAGGCGAAAGAGATCGAAGGATGTTTTAATGTAATTGACAGTCAAAGCCGCCCGCAGGGTAATCCCTTCAGGCGTGATGATATAGCGCAGCTTTTTTCGTTGAGCACGCTTAACCTTGACGTAACCTTTGGCAATCATCCGCTTCAGGTACCAGTTAATCGTTCCCACAGCCACACCCAACTCATCCGCAAGCGCGACCTGGCTGATATCCGGGTTGGCTTCGATTTGTGTGAGCATCTCCAGTGTACGCGGAGTCTCTTCGGCAGCAATTTCGTTTTCCATATAATTCAGTTGTTGAATTATAAGTGCATTATGCCCGGTCTGTCAAATCACCATGGAAAGCATAGCAAAAGCAAGCATCAGATTGGTCAGGAACGACCAAGCCAAAATCAGATAGACGATTGCTCTGCCGGTTCGCTCTTGCAGATAGAGGAAGAGGGCAAAGATTGTGTTCAAGAGGTTGAACAAGAGCCCGAGCAAAGCCAGCAAAAAGAGCCGCGTTGGCGGAACGGGAATCATATCCACCCAAACCACCGCTGCGTCAATCGCCACCATCACAACTGCCATCGCAATCAGAATAATAAGACTGACAGCCGTAAGAATGAGCAAATTTTTCGCTTTTTTATCTTCAATGACCCGCTGCCAGAGCATTTTCAGGTTTTCAGATTCCGCTTCAGGGCTTTCTAAACTGCCCATTTGAGAGAGTTCGTTAAAGGCTTGCGTGAATAATTCTTTATCTGTAGGAGAGAGAACAACATATGCCTGACTAAGCTTAATCAAAACCATCGGCTCAGTCCTGGTCGCCACGAAAAGCGTTTTGCCCAAACCGTTTATATTTATTTCGTCATAAAAGGAGGCGCGAAGTTTGACATAAGGGATGGGAAGCGGCGTTTGAAAATCGCTGACCGGGTGAACCCATTCGATTTCACGCAGGGGGATTAATTCCCGTCTCAAACCCCATTTAATCTCCAAAGCATCCCGAGTTATGCGGTAGTTGGTGGTAATAATTGTGAAAATGCGGTAAACGGTCAAAAAGAGGGGCGCTAAAAGCAATAAGCCAAGCGCAATGAACACAATCGCCAACCAGCCTTCACCGATAAAAGAAGCATAAACCAGCAAAAAAAGGATGACAAGAATGAGCAAAACCGCCAGGATGCTATTGATCACCAGCGCTTTAGTCTTCGGAGGAAGGAACGTTCTTTCCATAGCCAAATTATACTTGCACTTGAAAGCGGGATACGGGATAAAGGAAGCCTGCAAATTCATAATTATGGTTTTATTAAAAATGTAGGGCCAGATTGAAAATGTTCTAACCTTGATATCATTATGCAATATCCCATTTTCAATCGGCCAATGTTTACCATTCATTACGCAGAAGGCGGGCATCGTACCCGAAGGAAGTGAGTGGTATTGAAGGTGCACAAAATTTCCGTATCATGATGTTTCCGGCACCTCCTGAGTTTCTCATTTTGCTGAAACAATCTGTTTTCAACGAGGAAAAGACTTAACTGTAGGCCGGATTCTGTTTTTGAATCCGGCTTAATAATTTGCCAGGATCTTGCCGGCTTGAAA
>JAGOIM010000140.1 GCA_017995665.1 Anaerolineaceae bacterium
ATCGGCAACCATTTCTTCGGGACCGTTGATGCTAATCGTTAAATCAGTTTCAAGCTGCTTACGATAACCACCAAGTAATTGATAGAGCGGGATGCCAAGCATTTGAGCTAAAAGGTCATAAATCGCCATGTCAACGGCGGCTTTGGCACTCGTATTCTTGATTATTGCCTCATCCAGTTTTTTGAAAATCTCTTCCGGATTTTCGACAGGCAAACCAATCAATGCCGGTGCAATATGATCCCTGACAGCCGCGATAATTGCGCCTTTGCTATCGCCGGTAATCACCGCAGTCGGAGCTGCCTCACCATATCCAATCAAGCCCTGATCAGTGTGAACTTCCACAACCACATCTTCAATCCTGTCAACCGTCCGCAGTGCAGTCTTAAAAGGATGTTTCAAGGGAACCCGGAGCTCTGCCAGCCGAATTTCTGTAATTTTCATGCTCACCTCTACGTTTTGTTCTTCAGCAGTTTAGTCTAATTCAAGAATTCTTCGTAAACCATCCGCGAAATTTCGCCGATAATCTCACGACCAGCCCTGTTGCTTCTGACATTTTCAGTCAAAACGCAAATCAGATAAGGCTTGTTTTCCAAAAATACAATGCCACCATCGTGTTCCAGATTATCCAAATCACCGGTTTTATGGGCAATCACAAGTTCTTCCGGCAAATCCAGATCCAGCCGACCGCGAACTTGCTGACGCTTCAGTATATCAAGCATTTTCTCGCTTGATTCGGCATCTACGTTTTCTCCGCGATAAATGCTTTCGAGGACTGCGGCAAACTCAGCAGCAGTCGTGTAATTATTGTAACCAGCTTTGACCGCCTCTGAATCCATCATTTTACGTTGCAAACTGCTATTCTTCATGCCCAAACTAGCAATTTGAGCGTTAATGTTTTCCATCCCAAGCCGATCGATCAGAATATTAGTTGCCATGTTGTCGCTCAGGATAATCATCAGCGTACAAATCTCTTCGAGAGTAAAAGCATGACCGGCTTTGAGCTCTTTTAGAATACCATCGCCTCCAGTCAGCATCTCCTCAGTCAAAACCATCGTATCAGACAGGGAAAGCGAACCTTCTTTCGCTTGTCTGAAAAGTTCGGACATAATGAAAATTTTTATCGTGCTGGCTGAGCGGTATACAGAATCAGCGTCAATTGAGAATTGCCGCTCATCAAAAAAAGACTTTACAACAACTGAAATTGAGCCTTCCTGGTTGTCCAGGAAGGCTCTTATTTTTTGTTCCAACATGTTATAGATTAAATATCGACATTACCACAACTAAAATGGTAGAGAAGAGGACGACCGTTAAGCCATATTTAACCATCGTCTTGACATCTTTCGAACGTGCCAAACCCATCTGCCCGATCATGTCTGCTTCGGGATAGGCGAAGGAAGTGATTTGACCGGAAACCAGCAAAATCAAAGCCCAAAGCACCATCGAGATACCCATGTTATCAACCAAACCGCGGAACATACTGTCCATAACCACGTTATCGGCAGTCGCTGCCCCACCAATTCCGAAGATACCGGTCAGGGTGGAAATCAAGGAGAAGACAACCCGGTTACCGGACGCGAGCAGCGGTTGGAGCAATTCGACCAAACGGTCAAAAGCGCCGACACTGCCAATGAATTCGATAAAGGGATTGAAAAGCAGGAACATGACGAAGAGCCACATCAGTTTCGATGCACCGGCGATGAAAGTATCAATCAATTCACCAACTTTGAGCCTGCCTGCAATACCGGTAACGATTGCCGAAACGAGAATTGCCAAAATTGCAAAAGCAGCTCCGCCTTGTACGCTGATGCCATAAACAATCATGCCCAGAATGGAAACAAGAAAACCTATGGTCGCTTGTTTGGTTTCTTTGCTGGCTTTGTAACTTTCTTTTGGTGCTTCAACATCTTCATAAGCATAAACGCCTTTGGTTTTCTTTTGAGCGCGAAGAGCCCAGAAGAAGGTAACAACCAAAACAACCAAGGCAAGGGGGATACCGGCACCGACAATGTATTTGCCGTAGCTCAAATCGGTAATGCCCAGGATAGTAACAACTTGGGGGGTATAGGGTCCGAGGAACATACCGGTCAAACCAGCACCGAGGAAGCAAACCGCAATTGCTGATGGTGTTAGGCCAATCGCAGCGACCAATGGAATGATGATTGGAGCAATGATAGCGTTTGCCCCGGCCAATGTACCGAGCAGTGCAACCAAAACGGTCGAGCTAAGCATGGTGGTGATAATGGCTTTTTTCTCAGTGTTCACACCGATGGTTTTTACCAGGCCCATAACCAAATTTTCAGCAACTCCGGTTTTATGTAAAACGGCACCCAAACCGGAACCGAGCATGATAATCAAACCGATCATGCCGAGGAAAGAACCTAAAGAATCCGCAAGAACTCTGCCCATATTGGCAAAGGGCTGCTTAGTGATAATTGCTGCCAGGACAACACAAATAAAAACGTTCATAACCGGATGCCAGTCTTCTTTAAATGATATAATCACATAAAGAATCAGCGGTATGAGGGCAAAAATGGGGTCAATACCAAAAATCATAAGAGTCTCCTTGTTGTATTAATGTTCTTGATAGAACATTGTTTGGATAATTAAATCCAATTTTAGATTGTAAATACATTTCGTCAAGTACTTTTTACAAAAAGAGGTCTATATTGTCAAAAATTGGTTTCAAATTTCGATAAATAAAATTGTCAATTCTCAAACCGACAAAAATCTGCATCAAGAAAAGGAACCCCCTTTCACCAATGCTCATCATTGATACTTCCTGCCGGTGATAATCGAATTGGCAGTTGTCGTATAAAAAACGATAATCCATTTCACTTAAATAGCTGACATTGAACAAAATCAATCCGAGAATTCAAAAACTGGGTAAAATGGAGGGGATATGAAGCAATTGTTTGACCCCAACACAAAAGCTCTCAAGTTAACCTAGCTGTCAGGAGAACATATATGAAATTAACTGAACGGGATGTCTTGATAGATCCACAAAATGCCGAAAATAAAAAACGAAATTATGACTTCCCCCATACTACCATCCGAGGTAGTTTGATAACTGTTCTGCTGGGCATCTTTACGCTCGTTTTAGGCTTACGGCCTGACCTTTTCGGCCTCGACCGCGGTCTTTATATCGGATTCACTCAAATCATTATGATTCTGATTGGCATCGCCCTCCTGACTTTTGGAGCTTATATCAGCTTGAATGCTTTCTGGAGCTGCACCGAAAAAACCCTCGTGGCGGATATCGGCAGCCGCTTAATAATGACCGGGCTTGTCATTTGTGCTTTTACCGCCTTGGCAGATGCCTTCGGTTTTGGCACCAACCCTCCCCCTTTGGTCATCTTAGGCACCTTGCAAAGCCAGGGTGTCATAATCGGAATAGGAGTTATCGTCCTTGGTCTCCTCATGATGATTCGCTGGGACAGAGACCGCAGTAAACCAATAGGAAAGAATTGTTCCAACCTTGAATAAATTGAATAAAAACAACAATCTTGCAGTCTACACACTTTCAAACGGTTTGCGAGTTAGTTTGAAGCCAATCCAAAGCGCTCCAATCGTCAGTCTTTGGCTTTGGTACAACATCGGCTCCCGAAATGAAATAGCCGGCAAAACCGGTTTGAGTCATTGGGTTGAACACATGCAATTCAAAGGCACAAAAAATTTCAGCGGTCAGGAAATGGAAACCGCAATCGCCCGGACCGGTGGTTATTCTAACGCATTTACTAGTCCCGATTGGACCGCCTACTTCCAAACCATTCCAAGTAACGCCCTCGAAACTGCCCTGCGTTTTGAAGCTGACCGGATGGTCAACAGCCTTTATGACCCTGAAGAAGTCGAAACAGAACGAACTGTTATTCTCTCTGAAAGAGAAGGCAACGAAAATGACCCCCAGTTTTTGTTGGGAGAGGTAGTTGAAAACGCTTCTTTTGAAAAACACCCCTACCGCAATGAGGTGCTTGGCTCAACCGAAGATTTGCTCAAACTAACCCGAGACGACCTCTATGGTCACTATCGCAATTATTATCAACCCAACAACGCCCATCTTTGCCTTGCGGGAGCTTTTGAAATTGACGAAGCCCTGGCACTGATAAAAAAAGCCTTTGGCCCTATTGAAAGCCACGAAGTCATTCATTCTATTCCCGAGCC
>JAGOIM010000141.1 GCA_017995665.1 Anaerolineaceae bacterium
AATATGCGGCTTCGGGTAAATTGCGCTTTGACCCTTGCCATCATCATGACGCAGTCGGTCCGATGTCTGGAATTGTCACTTCGAAGATGCCGGTTTGGATTATCGAAAACAAAACCTATGGCAATCGTGCCTACTGCACGCTCAACGAAGGTTTGGGCAAGGTTTTGCGCATGGGTGCTTATGGCCCCGAGGTGGTTGAGCGCTTGAATTGGATGGAAAAAACTCTCTATCCTCTTCTGAAAGAAACCATCGAA
This sequence comes from Anaerolineaceae bacterium, assembly GCA_017995665.1. Classification (GTDB taxonomy): domain Bacteria; phylum Chloroflexota; class Anaerolineae; order Anaerolineales; family Anaerolineaceae; genus Mesolinea. The sequence goes on from JAGOIM010000141.1 coordinate 255, forward strand.
ATTCACGGTCCGATTGACTTGAAGGTGATGATTGCCCAGGCACTCCAAATGGGTGACGAAGTGCATAACCGCAACAAAGCAGCCACTTCGCTCTTGATTCGCGAAATTGCATCCAGCATCATAAAGACCTCTTTCAGCGATGAAGATAAAATTGCCGTTCTGGAATTTATGAACAGCAATGACCATACCTTCCTCAATCTCTCCATGCCGGCAGCCAAAGCAACGCTCGAACCGGCCGGAAAAGTCAAACACGCCAGCATCGTTTATACCATGGCACGCAACGGGACCGATTTTGGGATTCGTGTGGCGGCTTTGGGCGACCGCTGGTTTACCGCTCCCGCTGAAATAATTGACGGCCTCTATTTCCCCGGCTTTTCATCGGAAGATGCCAACCCGGATATCGGCGATTCTTGTATCACCGAAACGCTCGGTATCGGTGGATTCTCGATGGCAACCGCCCCGGCAATTGTGCAATTTGTTGGTGGCACCCCGAAAGATGCGATACGATACACAACCACTATGTATGAAATCACCAGCGAAGAAAGCAAGATTTACAAACTACCACCGATGAATTTCCGCGGTGCGCCGACTGGTATTGATATTCAAAAGGTAATTGAAACCCAGATTTTGCCTGTGATTAACACCGGCATTGCCCATAAACAGGCAGGCGTTGGTCAGGTTGGGGCTGGGATTGTTCATCCGCCCATGGCTTGTTTTGAACAAGCATTGGAAGCGTACGTAAACCTCCTCGAAGACGAAGGTCTTCTGGAGGATTAATTCAAACTTTTAGGAGAAACTATGATTAAAAATTGGGACAAAATGAAGATTTATGATTTGAGCCAGCCTACTAGTATCCTGACTCCACCGTGGCCTACCTATGAGCCACTTCAGGTAAAGTTTTTCAAAAGACTTGCACCGAATGGCGCAAATGGCATGTTGATCACCACATCCAACCATGTTGGTACTCATCTGGATGGCCCCATGCACTTTGACACCTCCGGTCGCGACATTGCTTCGCTCGAAATGAGCAAGCTGATGGGCCCCGGCGTCGTGGTTGATCTTTCTGATATTGCTGAAGACTTCTCAATTTACACCCCCCAAGATATTATGGACCGGGTTGAAGTCAAAAAAGGCGACATTCTCTACATCAACACAGGCTACCATAAGTATGGATGGGACCAACCCGAAGCCGACGAACGCCGCTATATGCTCCGCCATCCCGGACCTTCAATGGACTTTGTCGATTGGGTAAAGGAAATGGAAATTAAGCATCTTGCCGTTGACTGCGGCTCTGCAGATCACCCCATGAACACCAAAATCCGTGACTGGGAACCCAAAGAAGCCGAAGTTTGCGATGCTTATATGCGCGAAAAGTATGGCAAAGGCCTGGACGAAATTTATCATTGGCCCGATAGCTATCAGGCAATGCATATTCAGGTTTTTGTAAGGCCTTGGGAATGTATCCATGCCGAAAACATTGGTGGCGAAATTGACAAAGTTTTGAACAAACGACTCATTTTAGGCACCCTCCCCTGGAAATTCCGCGACGGCGAAAGTGCTTTCTGCCGCTGTATTGCTATCGACGAAGAAGAATAGACGTTTTCAGTCAAGTTTGATATACTTCTGCAGGGTCGCCAAGGTGACCCTGCACTTCTATAACAACAGATTTCTTTGGAGGTTTTATTTTGGGTGCCCTATCAGACATAAAAGTGTTAGACCTTACCCGCGTTCTTGCCGGACCTTATTGTACGATGATGTTGGCAGATCTTGGCGCGGAGATTATCAAAGTTGAACAACCCACAATCGGTGATGATTCGCGTGCTTTTGGTCCCTATGTTGATGGTGAAAGTGCTTATTTTATGAGCATTAACCGCAATAAAGAGAGCATGACTGTCAATCTAAAATCTCCCGAAGGCAAAGAAATTATCAAAGCCATGGTAAAAGAAGTTGACATCCTGGTTGAAAACTTCCGTCCCGGAACGATGAAAAAACTTGGCCTGGATTATGAGGTTTTGAAAGAAATCAATCCGCGAATCATTTATGCTGCCTCGACCGGATATGGTCAAAGCGGGCCCTACAGCCAGCGCCCGGCTTATGATGCGGTTGTGCAGGCGATGGGTGGCATTATGAGCATCACCGGACAACCGGGCGGAGAGCCAACCCGCGTTGGCAGCTCGATTGGTGACATCATCGCCGGAATCATGACCGCCATTGGTGTTTTGGCTGCCTTGCACGAACGTGAAAATTCGGGGCTGGGTCAAATGGTCGATGTCGCAATGCTCGATTGCCAGGTTGCCATTCTGGAAAACGCGATCACCCGCTATTTATATACCGGTGATGTGCCCCATCCTATTGGTAACCGCCATCCTTCGATTGTTCCCTTTGAGCCCTTTGCCACCAAAAGCGATCAGATTATTGTTGCGGTTGGAAACGACCGTCTTTGGGTGACTTTTTGCGATTTGCTCGGGCTGAATGAGCTTGTTGATGACCCACGCTTCTGTAATAACCCGCAACGCAGTGATAATTACCTTGAACTGCGTCCGAAAATTGCCGAAAAAATGTTGACTAAAACTGCGCAAGAATGGCAAGCGATTTTCGATGAAAACGGTATTCCAAGTGGGCCGATTAACACGGTCGACAAGGTTTTGGAAAATCCCCAGGTAATTGCCCGCCATATGATTGAAGAAGTTGACCATCCTGTTGCCGGTCATACGCGCATCCCCGGCATTCCGATAAAACTCAGCCGCACCCCGGGCGAAATTCGCAATGCCGCCCCGCTTTTAGGCGCAGACACCGAGAAGATCTTGGGCAAATATCTGGGTTATGACGCTGAAAAAATCGCCGAATTGAGAGAGAAAAAAGCAATTTAGAACGTGAATTGCAAATCTGAAACTGCTTTGCTCACAAATTAAATTGAAAACAAAAAAGCCAGGTTCAAACTTAGAACCTGGCTTTTGATGTTAAATTCCGGAGCCTAACAGGCATCATCCGGCAAACAGACCGGGGAGATGATTTCGAACATTCCCTTATAAATATCCAGCAGCTCCTGATGTTGGGCTTCTGAGAGTGGGACCAGGGGGTCGGTTTGAGAATCCACCGTCGAAACGTGGCTCGAAGTAACAATGCCATTTTCAATCACGAAAACTGTTGGAGCATAAATGCGGCGAATCGAGGCATCATTCAAGCCATCGTAGATCGAAGCATTTTCGCCTAAAAGTTCAAGCACTTTGCGATAAAATTCCGTGCCCTCATTTACGACAACCAAGCCATCATCACCGAGGGTGATTTGGTCGCGTTCTTCACGAATATTGAAAGTGTAAAGCTTGCTCAGCGCCATTTCTTTGGCGGCCTCGTCAACCACCGGCATCATATTGCGACACCAGGGACATTCGGGGAATTCGAAAATGAGCACGCCCGTGCCCGACTCGAGCAATTGGAGAGCGTCTTCTTCGTTGATCGGTACAAAAAGGCTATCCTCCGGGATATGGACTTCCATATAAGCTTGACCATTGGAGGCAGTTTGACCGTTGAGCGCTTCGAAAGCATTTTTGACGCTTTGATCAGATACCGGAAGATCCGTTGCCGGAGGAGTCGGTTGCTGGGTGCAAGCAACCAGAGAGATAAGTACGAGCATGAGGCTGATTATTGTTTTCATGTGTTTTTCCTAACCAAAAAATTTTATCACAGGAAATTCAAGGATTCGTTATTTTTGTTAGGGCAAATATCGTAAAATTTTTTTCCTCAGACGTCGGCGTCTCTTGCAAAAGCCTCATTTCCCATCGGGGCAATCGTCACAAAAAGGCGCAAGGTTCCTTCGCCCTGATTGATAACTTGCATCTTCTCGCTGCCTTCAACTTTCATCAATTCTCCCGGTTCGAGTGCTGTTTCCAGGCTATCGGTGA
>JAGOIM010000142.1 GCA_017995665.1 Anaerolineaceae bacterium
ATCTTCAAGTGCTTCGACATCCTTGAGTTTTTGCTCCTCCATTCGCAATTGGCTGCGAAGAATCAGCAAAAAGACAAACAATATAGTGAAAGCAAAGATACTAAAGCCCATTGTTTGATACATCGGAGCAGTCATTGCCATCTTTTCTCCACCATTTGAGCTAAAAACGGTTGGGTGAATCGAGCGCAGCAATCGCGCTGAGAAAAAGGTGATTGGTACGGTAATGAAACCCACAATCAGATAAATCGAGCCAAAGCGCGCTCTTTTGATTGGATTATCCATGCCATTCCGAAGCAAAAAGTAGGCAAGGTAAGTAAAAGCCATGATCACCATCGTCGTAAGCCTTGGGTCCCAGGTCCACCAGGTATTCCAGCTGGGACGCGCCCAAATCATGCCGGAGAAAGTTGTGATAATACTGAAGAGTAAGCCGATCTCAGCTGCCGAAGCAGCGATGGCATCCATTTTTAAATCACCTTTGCGCAAATAAATGATTGAAACAACCATCGCAACCGCAAAAGCGAGCATGCCAAGCCAACCTGCACCGACATGGAAGTAAAACACCTTCTGCACCCAACCCATGGTTTGTTCCAAAGGAGCATAAAAAAGCACCATGGCAAAAGCGAGCAGAAGCATCGCAGCCGAAAAACTAGCCCAAAAAATTAATTTTCTATTCGAGGATAACATAATCAAACACCATTAATGAAATTGTAGTCATAATAATACCGTAAACCAGCAGAATTAATAGCCAGTTTTGGTAGCTCGCAAAAGCTAAGCCATTCATAATCCCCTCCCCGGCTTTGACAACCGCCATATTGACAGGCATCAAAATCGGAAAGAGCATTACCGGCAAAAGCAGGTCGCGCATACGACTTTGGGAGCTCATGCTTGCCAACAAGGTTCCGGCTGCGCTAAACGCCCAGGCTCCCAGAACAAAAGTGGCAATCAAAGCTGGATTGAACAGATTTTGATTGTAAAGCAAGCTATAAATTGGCAAAATAATCAAAATCAAAAGCAACATAATCAAAAAGTTGGTAATTTGTTTGGCAAGCCAGATGCTGCCCAAACCAGGCACCGCCATAACCAGGGCATCAAAACTGCCTTGATCTTGTTCGGCGACGAAACTGCGATTCAAACCGAGCGTTCCCGAAAAAGTTATGACAACCCATAGAATGCCGGGGGCTAAGGAGGCGCGGGTTCGCGGGTCAAGCTCCATTGCGTAGTTAAAAATGAAAATCGTCAAAATAGCAAAAGCGAGCATAGCGGTCAGCATGTCTTTACCGCGCCATTCTTGTAAGAGGTCTTTCCAAATCAGCGTTTTGAGCGTAGCAAACCATTTTTTCATGCGCACGCCTCTTCCACTTTGCTTTCCGGAAAGACCAAACCTTCAATCTCAAACCATTGCTTTTCTTTTGTGCCTATTTTTTCACTCAGCACGCCTTTGTTTAACTTAACAAAAGCGTCACTAATCCCAAAAGCCAAGCCAGGATCGTGGCTGGTCATCAAAATTGCAGTACCTTCTTCTTTAGAAGAAAGCAGAATTTTACTCAAAAGTTCACTGCCCTCTTTATCGAGGCCGGTATAAGCCTCATCCAAAATCAGGAGCTCCGAGCGGCTCAAGAGAGCGCGTGCGATTGTCAGGCGTTGTTGCATCCCACGGCTATAGGTCCGCACCTGACGCCCTCCAGCTTTTGCCAAACCAACTTCCGCTAATATTCCTTCCAACTCCGCAACCGACAAATCAATTTCGTACAGTCGGGAGAAAAAGCGCAAATTTTCCAATCCGGTCAAGTTTTGATAAAGGAAAGTTTTATGAGCAACCAGAGCACACTTCCTGCGCCAGTCGCTGCTGTTTAACATCCATTCTTCGCCATTGACGAAGAGATGCCCCTTGTCTGCTCCCAGCAAACCGCTGATAATCCGCATAAGGGTGGTTTTGCCCGCCCCATTGCTGCCAACCAAGCAAATCAATTCCCCACTTTCCAAGCTTAGGTCACATTTCTTCAAAACCTGAACCGAACCAAATGATTTACTTAGCCCCTTCAGCTCAATCTTCATCGTTCTCTTCTTTAAGTCCGGCTTGTTCAAGCACAATCGGAGAACTAAGGCTAAAAGCACCACCCAGACAGAGGAACAATGCCCCCAGCCACATAAAATTGACCAATGGATTAATGGTTGCCTGAACCGAAACAAAGCCCATTTCAAGATTGTAATCGAGCAAAATGGTATAAAAATCACCGGCGAGATTGCTGCGCTTGCCCGGAATGCTCACATATTGCCCGCGGTTCTCGTAGACATCCTGCCCCGGGGTTAATTTGCCAACAATCTTATCGCCCTTCCAGAGATTAATCTGCGCTCGAACGCTCAAAGCTTCCGGCGTTTCGTAACTACTGGTTACTTCCTCAAATTCGACACCATAATCGCCCAAAGGCATGATGTCGCCGGGAATCAGCGTCCCCTGAATTCTGTCTGAAAGCATTTCTACACCGACAATGCCCAACATGATAAATAGAATCCCGCAATGAACCAAAAAAGCACCGTAGCGTGAACGCATTTTCCAGAACGATTTCAGCGGGTTTTCAGTCTTGCTCACTTCGCGCACTGTAGTTGTTATCAGAACGGCAATCCCTAATGCAGCGATGAAAATCGAAAGCAAAACAATCCATTTACTGCTAATCCACAAGCCTGTGGCAATTGTTGCCAGGACTGCTACGATAAGTGGCAACAATGCTTTTTTCCCGAGCTTTTTGAGGTTCCCAATCGACCAACCAATCAGCGGGCAAATTGCCATCAAAGCTACCAAAATAATGAACAGCGGCACGGTCGTCCGGTCATAAAAACTGCGGTCGAGGACAATTTCAGAGCCATTAATCAACCGCATAACCATCGGATAAACCAAGCCCCAAAGGCAAACAAAAGCAATCGCTCCCAGGATTATCAGCGTATAAAAAAAGAGAGAATCACGCGAGAACCAAGAGCTAAACTCCCATCCACTGTCCAGTTTTTTCCAACGCCAGGCAATCAAAGCGATTGAAAGCACAGTAAAAGCCAGCAAGAAGACGGTCAAAGGAATCGTAATGGCACTCTCGCCAAAGGCATGCACCGAGCTAATCAAACCGGCACGGGTGACTAAAATGCTGAAAAGAATCAACAAATAGCTTGCCAAAATCAAAACCAGATTGATCCGCTTGAAGATATCCCGTTTTTGGGTCAAAAACATGGAGTGCAGCAAACCTGTGCTAATCAGCCAGGGGATTAAGGATGCAGTTTCAACCGGGTCCCAAGCCCAATAGCCACCCCAGCCCAAAACGTCATAAGACCACCAACTGCCCAAAGCAATGCCTGCCGTCAAGAAAATCCAGGCAATCAAAAGCCAGGGGCGCAACTGAGCAATCAATTTGCTTCCGTCACCTTTGCGAATCAGATGCGAGAGCGCTTCGGCAAAAGGCAACAAGAAGGCGCCAAAGCCAATATAGAGCACCGGAGGGTGAATAATCATCCCCCAATGTCGCAAAAGTGGGTTCAGCCCGGTGCCGATTAAGCCCTTGTAAAGGCTGGAATCTGCTGCAGGGCGGAAAAGGGAGGGCACCAAGCTCTCATCCGCCAGTTTCCAAACCCGCTCAAAGGGATTTTCAAGAAAGAGGGAAATGGCGGAGAAGAAAATTAGATTAATCAGCGCGAAGAGGTAGCCCCAATTGTCTTGCAAAATATGCCGCCGATTCAGCGCAATCACCAGGCAGAGGTTGATAATCCAGCTCCAAAAGAAGAGCGAACCGGCTTGCCCACCCCACAGGGCGGTAAATTTTAGGTAAGTCGGCATAGCCGGATTAATCACACCCAAAACATAAACGTTACTGTAATCCTGAGTAACTTGCATGAAAAGGAGACTGAGAATACCGATGGTGTGCAAAACAAAGCCGAAATTCGTCAAAAACCGAACAAGAGTAGAAATCGCCTCTTGTTTTTTAATCAGCTGCCAAACGGTATAGCCAAGGCAAAAGATCATGATGCCAAAAGCAAGGGCAAAACTACCAAAACCAATCGCAAACATTTTATTCACCAGCCTGTTCCGGCAGAGCCGATTCGTACTTTGACGGGCATTTCAACAGAAGCTCACTCGCCTGAAAGACGCCGTTTTCGTCCAGA
>JAGOIM010000143.1 GCA_017995665.1 Anaerolineaceae bacterium
GATGGTATTTCCGGGCAAGGTCGCGAAAGGCCTTTTTTATATCGTCCTGGCTGGCGTCGCGGGGAACGCCGAGGGTTTCGTAATAATCTCGTTTATCTGGCATAAAATCTCAATCAATTTAGTTCTTACGGACAGAGACGAGCCCTGTCCGTACAGATTATGGTCAATTAATTTTGTTCTTACGGACAGAGACGAGCCCTGTCCGTACACATTGTGGTCAATCAATTTTCTTCTCACGGGCAGAGACGAGCCCTGTCCGTACAGATTGTGGTCAATCAGTTTTGTTCTTGCGGACAGAGACGAGCCCTGTCCGTACAGATTGTGGTCAATCAGTTTTCTTCTTACGGACAGAGACGAGCCCTGTCCATACAGATTGTGGTCAATCAATTTTGTTCTTACGGACAGAGACGAGCCCTGTCCGTACAATTAGTTTATATTCTACCGCAGTCTTTATTCCGCATCCCGATATTCGCCATCGACGACATTCGAATCGTCAGCCGGGGGAGGGGTTTGCTCGCCACTGTCGGCTTGCGGCTCTTCGGGGCCGGATTGGGCATAAGCTGCCTGACTGACTTCCTGCAAGGCGCCCATCAATTCTTCAACTGCGTTGTTAATGACAGCGGTATCGTTTTGGTCGCGAACAGAGCGCACTTTAGCGCTTGCATCATCAATCTTCGTTTTGGCATCAGCCGGGACTTTATCGCCCAAATCCTTGAGGGTTTTTTCAGCGGTATAAACAGCGTTATCAGCAGTGTTGCGGGCTTCAATCAGGTCGCGGTGTTTTTGGTCTTCTTCGGCATGTGTTTCTGCATCGCGTCGCATTTGTTCCACTTCCTCATCGCTCAAGCCGGAAGAACCGCTGATGGTGATGTTTTGCTGACGGCCGGTTGCCTTGTCTTTGGCGGTAACTTCCAAAATGCCGTTGACGTTGATGTCAAAAGTAACTTCAATTTGAGGAACGCCGCGAGGAGCAGGCGGAATGCCATCCAAAGTGAACTTGCCGAGAGATTTGTTGTCTGCGGCCATGGTGCGTTCACCTTGCAAAACGTGAATCTCAACCCCGGTTTGGCTATCTGAAGCCGTGCTAAAAACCTGACTGTCACGGGTTGGGATGGTGGTGTTGCGTTTAATCAAAGGAGTAGAAACGCCGCCCAAAGTTTCAATAGAAAGAGACAAGGGGGTAACATCCAACAAGAGGATATCGGTAACTTCGCCAGCCAAAACGCCGGCTTGGATTGCGGCACCAACTGCCACGACTTCGTCCGGGTTGACGCCCTTGTGGAGTTCTTTTCCGAAGAACTGGCGAACCGCTTCCTGAACGGCGGGCATACGGGTCATTCCACCGACCATGACCACTTCGCTAATATTGCCGGCTTTCAATTCGGCATCGTCCAAAGCCTGTTGAAGGGGGCGCATAGAGCGTTGAATCAGGTCGCCGGTCAGCTGTTCCAGCTTGGAGCGGGTCAGGGTGGTTACCAAATGTTTCGGTCCGGAAGCATCAGCTGTGATGTATGGCAGGTTGATTTCCGATTGCATCGTGCTCGAGAGTTCGATTTTCGCTTTTTCGGCAGCTTCTTTCAAACGTTGAAGTGCCTGACGATCATCGCGCAGGTTAATGTTATTTTCTTTCTTAAATTCATCGGCTAGCCAGTCGATAATGCGCTCGTCAAAGTCATCTCCGCCCAGGAAGGTATCGCCGGATGTCGATTTCACCTGGAAAAGGCCGTCGCCGACTTCGAGAATGGAGATATCAAAAGTGCCGCCGCCAAGGTCATAGACGGCGATGATTTCGTTACGATCTTTTTTGTCGAGGCCATAAGCCAGAGAAGAGGCGGTTGGTTCGTTGATAATACGCAGAACTTCCAAGCCGGCAATTTTACCGGCATCTTTGGTGGCGTTTCGCTGGGCATCGTTGAAGTATGCCGGGACGGTAATCACAGCCTGCGTAACCGTTTCGCCCAAATAGGCTTCGGCATCGCGTTTGATTTTAGCCAAAATCATGGCAGAAACTTCGGGGGAGGTGTAGTCTTTACCGCCCATAACAACCTGAACGTCGCCATTTGGTGCACTGCTGATTTTGTAGGGCACCAGGCTGAGCGCTCGCTGGACTTCGGGGTCGCTGGCTTTGCGGCCCATGAAGCGTTTGATTGAAAAAATGGTGTTTTCAGGGTTAATGATTGCCTGGTTGCGGGCAACCCGACCAACCAAACGTTCGCCATTTTTATTGACAGCGACTACGGAAGGGACGAGACGTTCCCCTTCGGCGGAGGGAATCACAACGGGCTCGCCACCCATCATGACAGCCGCGACGGAATTGGTTGTTCCAAGGTCAATACCAATAATTTTAGACATAAGTTCTCCTATTTTGCAACCCGAACAAGGGCTGGTCTGATAATTCGATCTTTAAGTTGATAGCCGGTTTGGACGACTTCGATGATTTGTCCGTCGCTAAAGCGGTCGTTTTCTTCGTGACTAATTGCCTCTTGATTTAGTGGGTCAAAGAGGTCGCCTGGTTTGAGCTCGATTGGGCTTACATTCCGGCTTTCAAGGGTTTTCAAAAGCTTTTTGAGGATCAGGTCAATCCCTGAAACCCAGCCGGAAAAATTCGGGTCGGATGGAGCGTTTTTGAGGGCGCGTTCGAGGTCATCGACAACCGGTAAAAAGAGCTTGACGTGATCGCCAAGCAGGCGGTCTGCCATTACAGCGTTTTCCTGGTCAATCCGGCGTTTATAATTGGCAAAACTGGCGCGTTCGCGCTGGAGGCTGTCCAGATATTCAACCGCTTTTGCGGTAGCAGCCTCGAGTTCGGTTATTTCACCATTGTCTTCGATAATTTCATCAAAATTGTCTTGATCGTTGTTTAACTTTTCTTCAGTCATATAATCCTTATAAGCTTTTGCTTGTTAATTTGTTAAATTATCCGAGACCAAGTCGGACATCAGTTCCGCTACATAACGGACGGTGCTGATTGCTTCGCCATAGGGCATGCGCATCGGGCCAAGGATGCCGATTGCACCGGAGAGTTGGTCGGGAACGCCATATCGGGTGAGGACAAGGGCGCAATTTTGCAGGTCTTGCCAAATATTTTCTCCACCGATGAGTACTTGAATGTCGCCAATCTCATCCGTCTGAACGGTTTTGGCGATTAAATCGCCCAACATTGGGCGGGCTTCAAGAAGCCGCAAGGGCGAAGCGTCCGAACGGGCTTCCAAAAATTCAGGTTCCAAGAGCAGGTTGGAAATTCCATCCAAATAGAGATTGCCGGCAACAAGTTTGCTGGCTGCACTTAGCTGGTCAACAACCGCTGCCAAAACCTGATTCACGAGTGGGTTTTGGTTTTTAGGGAGTTGTTGAATTTGCTCAAGGCTGGCATTTAGGCAAAGGTGGTTAATTTGAGCAGAGATTTGCGAGAGTTGCTCTTGTGAGAGAACGCTTTCGAGAGAAATCATTTGTTGCTGAACTTCTCCGCCGACCAAAACCAAGACCATCAAAACTTGTGAAGCCTGCGTCGAGATCAGTTCGAGGTGTTTAAACCTGACTGTTTCGCTGTGGGGTGCGGTTACGATGGAAACGGCCCGGGAACGATTTGCCAAAACCGAAGCCGCAAGGGGCAACCAGTGATCCAAGCCTTTTCGGGATTGATAAAACTGGTGTGCGATAGTGTTGCGAGTGGAGACGGGCAAGGCGGTCTGTTGCATTAAATTGCTGACAAAAAAGCGGTAGCCGTCTTCGGTCGGAACGCGCCCAGCAGAGGTATGCGGCTGGCGCAGATAACCGAGCTCGGTTAACACATTCATTTCGTTGCGGACCGTGGCAGAACTGATTTTGAGATTGTAGTCACTGATTAGGGTTTTGGATGCAACAGGCTGCGCCGTACGCGTGTGTTCGTGTACGATCAGAGAAAGAATGATTTGTTGTCGCTCAGTTAGTTTGTTCATAGTTATTCACAATTAGCACTCTCGGCATGAGAGTGCTAATTCTTGTAATTTAATTCTATCAAAGGCTTTTTTCCTCGTCAAGAAGAGGATAAGCGAAGAGAGTTAATATTGTATTAGAACCATGAAACGGGGAGC
>JAGOIM010000144.1 GCA_017995665.1 Anaerolineaceae bacterium
TAAATTTGTTGTTGGCTGAGATGATTTTGTCAAGGTATTGTTCTTCAACATCGACCTTGGTGTAATTCTTTTGGATATAAATCCGACCCATTGCCGAGCCGGGGATTCCGGCAATACTGGCAATCGAGGCGACCACATCGCCCGGTCTCAAACCGTCTTCCTTGCCCAGGCTCATTTCCAAGCGGATCATGCCTTCTTCATCGCTTTGTTTGCCACGAACACTGGCGCGCGGTTTGCGTGGGCCATCGGCTGGTTTGCGATCTTTCCGGTCAAAACGTTCACCACGTTCCGAACGTTCGCCCCTGGCTCCGCGATCTTTTCGCTCGCCTCTATCGTTGCGTTCATTACGATCATTGCGATCATAGCGGCCTTCTCGTCTGCTTCGTTCAGGGCGAATTGCCTTTTCGTGTATGGGGCTGATTTCAGGGATCGGTCGCTGGCGTTCTTCAGCACGGGCAATTTTCAGGGCAGCAGCGGCGATATCAAGCGGATCAGTTCCGATTGCAACCAATGTTTCGACCAAAGCCCGCTCTTCCTTAGAACGTCCGCGTTTGAGCCACATTTCAATTTTGTTGAGCAATTCATCCATGCGTTTGCCTTGAATTTCTTCAATTGTCGGAACCTGGCTTTCTGTCATTTGCTGTTGAGTAACGCGTTCAATCTGCTTGATTTGACGGCGTTCAGCAGGTCTGGCAAGTGAAATCGCAATTCCGGTTCTGCCTGCCCGGCCGGTTCGGCCAATGCGGTGGACATAGGTTTCCGGATCTTCCGGCAAGTCAAAGTTGAAAACATGCGAAATGCCTTCCACGTCCAAACCACGAGCGGCAACGTCCGTCGCAACTAAGACCTTCACTTGTCCGCCTCTAAAGCGGCGCATGGTATGCTCGCGGGCATCCTGGCTCAGGTCGCCGGAAAGGGCTTCGGAGGGGTATCCGCGCAAGTTCAATTCGGTAACCAATTCACCGGTGCGGACGCGTGTGCGGCTAAAAATCAGGGCAGAAGTGATATCTTCCATTTCAAATAAGCGGGTCAAAACTGCCAGCTTATCATGCTCATTGGCGAAATAAACGCGTTGTTCGGTTCCTGCGAGGGTTAATTGACCTGCGTCAATCTTGACTGTCTTGGGGTCGTTCAGATATTTGCGTGCTAATTCTCGAATTCGAGAGGGGAAGGTTGCCGAAAAGAGGGTTGTTTGGCGCTCTTCGGGTGTTTTGGCTAAAATCGCTTCCACGTCATCGACGAAACCCATCGAAAGCATTTCGTCAGCTTCGTCCAAAACAATGGTTCGCACTTCAGATAAATCCAAACGATCACGGCTCATCAAATCCATAATTCTACCGGGCGTACCGACAACCACCTGCACACCGCGTCTGAGCTGGTTGAGCTGGTGGGAATAAGAAGTTCCGCCATAAACGGTTAGGACCTGGATATTCATAAATTGTCCAAGCGTTTCGATCATGCTTGTGACTTGCAAAGCCAATTCACGGGTTGGTGCAACCACCAAGGCTTGAGGCTTGTAGCCTTTCGGGTCGAGATTGTTCAAAATTGGCAGTGCGAAGGCAGCGGTTTTACCGGTGCCAGTTTGCGCCTGGCCGGTGACATCGCGTCCGGCTTGCATGAGGGGGATAATGCCAGCCTGAATCGGGGTTGGCTCGGTGTAGCCCATGGCTACGACGGCCTGAATTAGTTCAGGTCGCAGGTTAAAATCTTCAAAAGATGTGGTCATCAAAACTCCAGTTCTGTTTGCGGACTTGCAAAAGGCAAGGCAAATTAACGCCCTGCAGAGCAAATCCAAAAATTTATTTTGTTTTTTACCGTGGGGAAGTCTTGATGATTCCGATTTCTACTAAAAAAGCCTCGCCTTGCGGCTAAGCCCGCCCAATTTCAACCAAACAGAACGTCCAAAACGAACACCCAAATAAAAACTCTCGTCTGAGAGCTTTGAGATTATAGCATACTTTTTCATGGATAAAAACTTAATGCAGGGAATGGAAGAGCAAATTCGGAATTGACCCCCTGTGAAATTAATCCTTTTTACCCATAAAACGCATTAGGATTGTGGTTTCAACGGGAGGGGTTTTGTTGAGTACAAAGGGCTAACTCAAACGGTAAGCTTGTGTTATATATAATGAAAATCAGATGAGGTATAAAATGAAGGTTGAGAGTCCCGAAAAAGAAAATTTGATGCATAAAATCGGTAAATATTTGATTAAGAATTCACCGGGAATGCGTGTGGTCAAGACCGCTTTGGCAATTTTTTTGTGTCTGGTTCTCGAAAATTTTCGGGGCAGCAGTATGCCATATCATGCTTGTATAGCCACAATTGTTTGTATGCAACCGACCCTACGTTCTACGCTTCACTCTGCCTTTGACCGCACCCTTGGCACGATTATTGCCGGTGTTTATTCTTATCTATTTGTAAATTTACTCATCAGCACTTGGGGTATGGATTCGCATAGTATGAGCTATTTTCTCTTGATTGGCGCTCTTTCTTTTCCCTTGATGGCTTTGATGATTATCATTAAAAAACCAACTTCATTGAGCATTACGGTGATTGTCTTTCTGGTAATTATGCTTAGCACGAGTGGCAGCAATGAAGCCAACGCCCTTCAATATGTCAGCGAGAGAGTAGTCGGGACGCTGATTGGGATTGCGGTTGCGCTTTTTGTCAATTGGCTGCCATTTTTGAACAAAATAGGGAAGAAGATGGGAACGGTGAACATTGATATCGCCCCGCAGAACCAGCAAGAGATGTCCAATCGCTGAGTTTTTGATTATTGGGCTCTTGTGATTGGGGTGGCTTTGTACCCTTGCATAGTATTCTGTCCTGTCAGTGGTGAAAAAACTTGTTAGTATACTATAAAAATAATCAGTCTAAGTGTAAAAGGGTTACGCATCAATTTAATTTAAGATGTTCATAAAACTTAATCCAAAAACGAGTTAATATTGCTTGAATATCCCCTTAAGTGGAAATCTTTATGTATAATCATGCCTGTTATAATTCAAACAAGAGTACGAATTTACCAACAGGATAAGAACGGCAAGTATGGATATCGAGAACTTCGAAATTTTAAAAGAATTAGGTCGGGGTGGTTATGGTATCGTCTATAAAGCTCACGACCGGGCACTTAATCGCATGGTTGCAATTAAGGTTCTTCATCCTTTGCTCTTGATGGACGAGGACTTGATTTCCAGGTTCAAAACTGAAGCCCAAATTGCCGCTAAGCTGGAACATCCCAACCTTGTTCAAATCTACGAATTTGCTGAAAATGACGGAAGAGCTTTTTTTGTGATGGGCTATATGTCCGGTGGATCGCTAAAAGACCTCTTGGTTAAAAACGGTGCGCTTCTAATTGATCGGGCTTTGGATATTCTGGAGGCGATTGGGAAGGGCTTATCTTATGCGCATAGTTTAAATATCGTTCATCGCGATTTGAAACCCGGAAATATCCTTTTTGACGATAAAGGAATCGCGCATGTAAGCGATTTGGGATTGGCGAAAATCATCCAGAATGATGGCAGTATTTCAATGACCGGACCCGGGGCGATTGGTGGAACACCTTCTTATATGGCGCCGGAAATTTGGCGTACCAAAGAGCCTACCGCGGCAACAGATGTTTATAGTTTGGCTTGTATTTTGGTTGAAATGATTAGCGGGCAACCGCTTTTCACCGGAGGCAGTATCCCTGAAATCATGCTCAAACACTTTGAGCCGCTCGAGTTACCTCCACAGGTTCCCCCGGAATGGAAAGCGATTCTCAGCAAAGCACTCGAAAAAGATCCTGAGGATCGTTATCAGAAAGTGGATGACTTTGTTTCTGACTTAAGAAATGCCCAGACCAAGCCCCTTAACAATTCAGTTGAGGATAAGTCTATGCTTTGGTCAGAGGCTTTGGTAAATGACAGCCCAAATAGCACCGATACAAGCCAATATTTGAAGAAAGAAAACCAGGCTCAAGCTCCCGGAAAGCAGAATGAAAACAAATTCATATCCATTCCAAAATCTCGAGTCGGCTTTTTCTATCTCGCTCTATTGTTATTGTTAATTCCATTAATG
>JAGOIM010000145.1 GCA_017995665.1 Anaerolineaceae bacterium
GGCAACAAAAAGAAAGTGGCTATGGATTCGGAATAATCTAATGTTTTCGTCTAGCAACAAAAAGAAGTAAAAATAATGTAGGGCGCGATTGAATGGGCTTGTAACCTCTTGATTGTTAAGCCAGTGAGCCCATTCAATCCGCCTATGTTTCGGTTTCGCTTAAATTTTTACTCTCACGACGGCGGACATCGTACCCGAACAACGTGAGTGGTATTGAAGATGTAATTGTGTAAAAAATCCGTTGAGGCTTTACCATCTTCAATCGCGCCCTACAGAGAGATTGCATTACCAGTCACTGCGTTCGGGTACAGGTCCGGCGTTGTGAGCCTAAGGATAAAGCTTTGTGCAAGACCAAAATTCAGCTAAATCGTATAGAAGGAAATAAAACAATGAAAAATAAAGTTAATATAGGCTACTCTTCCTTAAAAAATCTGCCATCAGAGCAAGTTCATGCTCTCTACGATAGCGTTCAATGGTCAGCCTACACTAAAGACATGCCAAAATTAATGCGTGGCATTGAAAACAGTCAGATTGTAATTACTGCCTGGAATGAGGAAGAACTGGTTGGATTAATTCGCTGTCTCACAGACTTTGAAACA
This sequence comes from Anaerolineaceae bacterium, assembly GCA_017995665.1. Taxonomy (GTDB): domain Bacteria; phylum Chloroflexota; class Anaerolineae; order Anaerolineales; family Anaerolineaceae; genus Mesolinea. The sequence goes on from JAGOIM010000145.1 coordinate 600, forward strand.
ATTGCCTATATCCAGGATATTCTGGTCAAACCAGCCTGGCGGAAACAGGGAGTTGGCGATGAGCTAATGCACCAAACCCTGGCCAAATTGAGCGGCATCCGTCAAATCGTACTCATGACCGAGGACGGCGATGCTGTGAAAGGCTTACATGCTTGGTATCAATCGCATGGCTTCCAGGCTTATAGCGAACTCGGCACAGCTGGATTTGCAATTTTTACGGCTTAGTCTGTGAAAATAATTGGATAATTAATTATCAAAACGGGCGGGTCCAAAACCCGCCCGATTCTATTTCCCTAAACGTTCTACTAATTAATAAGTTTCTAAAAGCCTTCCAACTTCGACAAATCAGCATTTGGTTTCAGCAAGCCGGAAATTCGTTGGAGCATACCCAGGCGCGAGCGGCGCAAATTTTGGTCTTCTGCCATTACCAGGACTTTTTCAAAGAAAGCGTTAATTGGCTCAACCAAAGCCTCAACCTGAACTAAAGCGTTCTCTAATCCCGGTTCTGTCTTCAAAGACTCTTCAGCCAAGACCACTGCTCGATATAGTGCTTTTTCTTCCTCTTCAATCAAAACCTCAGCCTCAACCGGATTCAATTCTACAAGATCACGGCTAATTCGGACACAGCGGCTAAAAGCAGGCAAAATCCTTTGCCATTCCTCTTTTGCAACCCATTGGCTCAAAACCTCAACCGCTGCCTTCGCTTTGGCGGGATTTTCACCATAGACAGCCTCAACTGCATTGATGACATCATGAGCATAGCCTTGTTCCAACAACATCTGGTGCAAACGTCCGGTGATAAAAGCCACCGCCTGATCTTCCGCTTCCTGGCTAAAAGGCACTTCCAAAGCTGCCCCGGCTAATTTCAAACCGGCACGGGTGTCAAAATCGAGCCTCTTTCCCATCAAAATACTCACCAATCCAATCGCCGAACGGCGCAAAGCAAAGGGGTCTTTATTGCCGGTTGGAGTCAAACCCACGGCAAACAATCCGGCAATCGAATCGAGCCGATCTGCCAAACCAACTATCGTGGCAGCCTTAGTCTCAGGCAGAGGGTCTTCAGCATTTCGCGGCAGGTAAGTTTCAAACAGACCATTGGCAACAACTTCGTTTTCACCGGAATAGCGAGCGTAATATTTTCCCATCACGCCTTGCAAACTGGTCATTTCGACCACCATCTCGGTGGCTAAATCGGCCTTGCAAAGATAGGCTATGCGCATTGCATCGTGACGTTCCTCTTCGGTCAAAGCAAAGGTCTTTGCCAATTCAGCGCTAATTTCCTCAATCCGTTGTGTCTTTTCCAGCATCGAACCCAATTGTTTCTGAAAAGTCAGTTGAGCAAGTTTTGGAACGAAATCTTCCAGCTTGTGTTTGCGGTCTTCCTGAACAAAAAATTCTGCATCGGCAAAGCGGGCGATAATGACCTGCAAGTTTCCGTCTAAGACCGTCTCGGAATGTTGCTTGCCGCCATTACGCACGACGATGAAATGAGTGGTCAGCCCACCTTCGGGATTGAGCACCGGGATATAGCGTTGGTGTTTTTTCATCACGCTGATAATCACTTCGGCAGGTAAATTTTCAAGATATCTCTGCTCAAAAGTGCCCAGCAAAGCGGTCGGTTGTTCAACCAAATTAGCAATTTCAGCCAGCAAATCGGGGTCATTTTTCAAAATACCATTGACGCTGCCCGCCAGTTGCAGGGCTTGCTCCCAAATGTTTTGTCGGCGCTTGTTGGTATCTAAAATGATTCCCTCGCTCTCCAAATATGCCTGATATTCGTTCAGGGAGTGGATTTCTTTGCTCGGTTCAGCTGAAAAGCGCATACCCCAGGTGGTCCTTCCGGAAGCCAAATTCGCATACTCAAATGGCACTACCTGATCGCCAAAGGTAGCAAGCAGCCAGCGAATCGGTCTGGAAAAGCTCACGCCGCTATCGTTCCAGCGCATTGATTTGCTAAATTTCAAGTCAGCAATCATGCCCGGTAATGCTGTTGCCAATAATTCAAGTGTGCTGCGCCCTTTTTCGGCAATCTCTGCCACGACGTAACGCCCATTTTCAAAATCTTTGGCGCTTAACTGGCTCACTTCCAAGCCTTTACTACGCGCAAAGCCTTCAGCAACTTTAGTCGGCTTGCCTTCCGCATCAAAAGCGCGATCAGCCGGTGGACCTTTCAGCTCAAGCGTGCGGTCAGCCTGACGGGTCTGCAAATCTTTTACCATGACGGTTAAGCGTCGGGCGGTGCCCTTCGCTTCAAGTTTTTCATAACTGAGACGGTTTTCCTTTAACAGAGTTGCAAAATTTGCTTCTAATTGCTCAATCGCCTTGTCCAACTCGGCAACCGGCAGTTCTTCGGTACCAATTTCAAACAAGAAGTCTGCATTTTCAGCCAAAATAGGCCCGCTGGCTTCCGGATGGACTTCCTTGTGAACTTCATTTTGCTTGAGCCATGGGAAGCCCATTTCCTGCCGTTGGGCATGATAGGCTTCGGCAACCCGTCGGGAGAGGTCACGCATTTTCCCAAACAGGGCTTGTCTTTCGGTGAAGCCAATCGCACCACGCGCATCCAAAACGTTGAAAGTGTGCGAACATTTAATGACGTTATCATAAGCCGGCAAAACCAAACCCTGGTTCAGCGCATTTTCAGCATCTTGAGTGAACAAGTTGAATTCCTCGCGCAAACGAGGCACATCGGCGACTTTGTAATAATAAGTGGAATGTTCGCGCTCTGCCACCTGGTAAACATCGCCATAGCTTCTGTTTTCGTTCCAGCGAATATTTTTGAAATGATTTACGCCTTGCAAGGTCATTGCAATTCGTTCCAGCCCATAGGTCAATTCAACCGCCGGGACTTCGAGCGTCAAACCGCCTGCTTGTTGAAAATAGGTGAATTGGGTAATTTCCTGACCGTCCAGCCAGACTTCCCAACCCAAACCCCAAGCGGACAATGCCGGGGATTCCCAGTTGTCTTCCACAAATCGGATGTCGTGCTCCTCGGGGTTAATCCCCAAAGCGAGCAAAGATTTTAGGTAAAGCTCCTGCGGATTGCCGGGGTCCGGTTTGAGGATGACTTGGAATTGATTGTGCTGTTGAAGGCGATTGGGGTTGATGCCATAGCGGCCGTCATCAGGGCGCACGGAAGGTTCAAGATAGGCAACGCTCCAGGGTTCGGGCCCCAAAACACGCAAAAAGGTGGCTGGGTTCATCGTCCCGGCGCCGACCTGAGAATAATATGGTTGCCAAATCAAACAACCCTGGCTCGCCCAATAGGTTTGCAAATTGAAAATAATTGATTGAAAATCTAATCCTTGCTTCATAAATACCTCGTCTTTTCGTCGCTTGATTATACATCACGAAGAAGGCGATTGACGAGAAATTTTTTACATAAGCAATAATTCAGGGAACGGGGATCGGGAAACGGGAAGCGGGGAGCAGGAAAAAAATTTAGAAAC
>JAGOIM010000146.1 GCA_017995665.1 Anaerolineaceae bacterium
TCCCAATATTCAAATAATTCCGCATTGCGCAGCAGTTGACAAGGGTAAATTTTCAACTCATCCGGATTAATCCCACCCGTTTTCCATAACCGGCCATAATCTTCGCGGTCGGATTCCGGTGTGGCACCCAAAAGGTTTGGCATCCAATGCGCCACAACTTTGAAACCGGCTGCCCGAACCAGGCGAATTGCCTCTTCCGCTTCTTCGGCACTGTGCCCGCGTTTGTTCAGCTCCAAAACCCGGTCATCCATGCTTTGCACGCCCAGTTGAATTTTGGTTACACCCTGCTTGCGCAATTCAATCAAATTTTCGGTCGTAATCAAATCGGGACGTGTTTCAACCACCAGACCGACGTTGCGATGTTGCCCACGGCTGTTAATTTCCTGAACGCTCGCCAAATCGACTTCGCCCTGATCGTCATTTGGATTGCTCTCATTGAGCGCTTCAAAACAACGTCTGATAAACCATTGGCGATAATTAGCCGGATAAAAACTCCAGCTTCCGCCCAAAATCAACAATTCGATTTTATCGGTTGGATGCCCGACCTCATGCAAAGCTTGCAAGCGTGAAGCAACCTGGGTATAAGGGTCAAAAGCATGTTCAACACCCCTTCTGGCACCCGGTTCATCGGAAAGATAGCTTTGTGGCAAACCCTCCTCGCTCGGACAAAAAATGCAATCACCCGGGCAAGGGAAAGGTTTGGTCAGGACGGTAATTGTCGTCACGCCCGAAAGCGTGCGAATCGGCTTCATGCGAATTTTTGCCAACAGCGCCGGGTCGCTTTCCCATTCCCCCGAAGCAACTTTTTCACGATAAGCGGAGACCAAGGCATGCTTTGCCAAAAATCCACGTCCGTTTGGCAAGGGGTTAGCGCGCAACACCTTGATTGGCTCCTCTCCCGTCTTGATTTCTTCCAAAATTTTAACTGCAAGCGCCATATCTTCAGAGGAATATCTCCGCTTTTCGCGCCAAATTTCACGTTCGTCTTCATTCTTCATAGCCCCTATTTTACATCATGGGGAAGCCAAATCACAGATAACAGTTAACAGTATGCAATTTCCGTTTCCTGCTCTCTGTTTCCCCGCTTCCTCTTCAGAACTGATAAAATCAAGCTATGAACACCGAAACGCTGAACAAACTGCTGAAAATCAATCAGGATTTCTACAACGGCTATGCGAAATCCTTCTCTACCAGCCGCTATTCCATCCAGCCCGGTATCAAAAAGCTCTTTCCTAACCTTCTTAAATCAGAATCTATCCTCGATTTGGGCTGTGGGAACGGAAACCTTGCCAAAGTCCTGGTGCAAGAGGGTTTCAAAGGCCGATATTTGGGGGTTGATAACAGTCCGGCTTTGCTCAACGATGGCTTCGCTACAATTCCTGAGGCTGAGAGAGAGCATTTCAATTTCCAACAAGTTGATTTAGCAAAAGACTTCAACTTCCTCGCCAATCATGCTCCATTTGGCGCAATCGTCAGCTTTGCCGTTATCCATCATTTCCCTGCCGAACCATACCTTGAGCGTTTTTTTAGTTTTGCCGCCCAAAACCTTCATCCCGATGGCATCTTTGCTTTCTCCTGCTGGCAGGTAAAAAACAGTAGCCGTCACCAAAACCGCATTCTGCCTTGGTCTACCCTGGATATTGATCAGAACGAATTAAGCCTCGACGATTTGCTCCTGGATTGGCGCGCCGACCCTAAGCAAAATGCGCTCTATCGCTATGTCCATCACTACACTGAAGACGTCCTGGACGAGGTTGGAAACAAAAGCGGATTAACCAAAAGCAGGCAATACTTTTCGGATGGAAAAGAGGGCGATCTTGCCCTCTATCACGTCTGGAAAAAATAGTTGAAAATGTGAGGCTTAGCCTAAAGCCACATCCAGCAACATCATGACCGCAAAACCAATCATCACGCCAATTGTCGGAATATCCGAATGACTGCCTTCAGCTGAACGTTTCGCTTCCGGAATCAACTCCTCTGCCACAACATAAATCATCGCACCGGCTGCAAAAGCCAAAGCATAAGGCAGCAAGCCTTCCATCATCGAAACAGCCCAAACACCAACCAAAGCGGCAATCGGTTCAACGATGCCCGAAAGCTGCCCCAAGTTGAAAGCTTTCCATTTGTTTATATTTTCTTTGCGCAAAGGCATCGAAACCGCCAGGCCTTCTGGGAAGTTTTGGATACCGATACCCAAAGCCAGCGCAATTGCCGAACCAATGCTCTGTCCGCCAGCCCCGGCAACGCCAAAAGCGACACCAACTGCCAAACCTTCAGGAATGTTGTGTAAAGTGATTGCCAAAACCAGCAAAACACTTCGCTGCCAGGAACTTTTCACGCCTTCAGGCTGGTCACTTCCGGGATGGAGATGGGGCAAGAGTTTGTCAATAGCATACAAGAAACCGCCGCCAAACAAAAAACCTACCACAGCCGGCAACCATTTCGGCACCGATAAACCCTCTGCCAATTCAATCGATGGTGCCAACAAAGAGAAAAAACTGGCAGCAATCATCACACCGGATGCAAAACCCATCATGCCATCCAGAAGTCTCTGGTTGACTTTTTTGCCAAAAAGAACTGTCGACGCACCGGCAGCCGTCATGCCCCAGGTAAATAGCGTCGCTAAAAGCGCTTGAATAATTGGACTCAACTCAACAAACCAATCCATCTAAAAATCTCCTAAAAAATATAAATTCATGCAGTAAAATGCCAGCCCCAATTATAGCGGTCTTTTCGTACAATTTTTGTTTTGCAACGATTTCCGTATAAAATTCTATTGAGGATGAGAACAATGAGCCAAAATAATATTGCTGAAATTTTCCAAAAATGCTTGCAAAACCGCAAAGATGACCCAAGCCTTGCTACAACCGAAGCCTGCCGCCTTTTCAACGGATATTACGAAGGCTTGCCGGCTTTGGTTGTTGACCGTTATGCCAACACAATTGTGATTAGTAATCACGCCAAAGAAGATCAAGATTTATCAATCAGTATCTTTTCGATCCTGCGAGCAATTCAAAAACACCTGCCGGAAATTGAAACCGTTTTGCTCAAAAGCCGGCATAGCAAAAACGAAGAGGACAGCAAAGGCAAATTTATCTTTGGCGATAGCTTGCCTGCTCAAATCAGCGAGAACGGGGTCAATTATGCCCTCGATTTGCGCCTGAATCAGGATGACAGTTTTTATCCCGACGCCCGGAATTTGCGCACTTGGCTAAAACTAAATTCGGAAAATAAGAAGGTTTTGAATCTCTTTTCTTATACCGGTTCACTCGGAATTGCCGCATTGGCCGGTGGCGCAAGCGAAGTGCTCCAAACCGACCTCGATGGCAAGTTTCTAAACGTTGCCAAATCTTCTGCGGAACTAAACAATTTCAGCGGCGAAATGAAGCTTTGGCGCAGTGAATTTTTCAAAGCGATTGCCAGACTGAAGCAAGACAAATCGCTCTTTGACATCCTGATTCTTGACCCGCCCTTTTATTCCGAGACCTCCCGCAGCGTCATCGATTTGCAAAAGGAATATGTCAATCTGGTCAACAAAGTTCGTCCATTGGTCGCCCATGAAGGGAAATTGGTCCTGGTCAACAATGCACTCTTTGTTTCCGGCAGCACGATCATCGATCAAATCAATCAAATGAGCCGATCCGGCTATCTTTCGCTGGAAGAAATCATCCCGGTCCCACAGGATGTCACCGGCTATCCCTCAACCGTGCTCAGCAAACCACCTGTCGACCCCTCCCCTTTCAACCACCCGACTAAGATAAGCATTCTGCATATAACAAGGAAAGACGAAGCAAAAGCAAGGTAAGCCAACTCCTTTTCCAAAATGTCGATAAAAAAGGCACAAAAACCGCCTTTTTTGTCGAGTTTTCCCGATAAAAACAAAGTGGCTTATAATTTATAGTAGTTTGATTGAAGACTTTCAGTCGAACAATAAAATTTTTATGGAGGCTAAATGAAGTTTACAAAAAATATGTTAGCTTTGCTTATTGTTTCCCTCCTGGTTAGTTTGGCCGGTTCAACCTTGCCCGTCCAAGCTCAGGAA
>JAGOIM010000147.1 GCA_017995665.1 Anaerolineaceae bacterium
TCAGGTAAGACACGGCTTAGAATAAGCAAGTGTAAGTTACCCGGTAAATGATTGATGAACCAATCCATCATGGTCAGAATCTCATCGGAATCATTTATCCCCTGAAAGTCATCCAGAACCAAAAGGGCATCCATCATCAGATTAGTAGAAATTGAGTTGACTAAAGCGGTCAGGCATTCCTGAAAATCTGCCTGGCTATCTTCCATTACAGTTAAAGCCGGCTGTCCCAGTTTTTGCTTTCCCTGATTAAAAACTGAGCAAAGGTAGGTCAAAAAGAGGTGCGGGTCGCGTTCGTTACGGGAAACGGTATACCAATATACAGGTATATCCAGATTTTGGGTCAGGGTCAGAGCAGAGGTGGTTTTTCCATACCCAGTTTCGCAGGTCACAACAGTCAGAGGATAAGAAAGGCTGTTACGCAGCAGTTTTTGGACCCGAGGTCTGTCAAGAATCGTACTGCGCTGTGCCGGCGGAGTTAGCTTGCTCAGAATAATCTGGTTACGATTGGTCATTGTTCATATATTTTACTTCACTCTTAGAAGGGACTGGTATTGAAAATGGGACAACGCGTAGAGATGTCATGGTTACAACATTTTCAATCGCGCCCTGCAAAACGCATGTTCCACTACAAATTCTGAAACAAAAAGATGGGATAAGGCAAAAATATTCTCATTGCCTAAACATTTTCAATCTCGTTGCCCAACAAATCTGTCCCTAACTCTTAATTAAAATATGCAAATCTTTCCCAAATTCTCAACTTAGCTTTATAATTCTTTTTTTATTCTATGTGCAACAGCACTATCAGAGGTTTGATGCTCGAAATTCTTGTCAACGGCACCCCATATTCGCTCGAAGAAATTCCGGGTGAGAAGCTTAGCGATCTGCTTCGCGGACGTTTACGCCTGACCGGTACCAAAATAGGTTGTGGTGAAGGTCAATGTAACATCTGCCTCGTGCTTGTTGATGGCGTTCCGACACGTTCTTGTCTGACAAGAGCTGCCAAAGTGAACGGTAAGTCCATTCTGACTGTGGAAGGCTTAAGAGCTCTCCGCCCTGATCATCAACTGCAAGAAAGAGAAGACCTCAAAGCGCTTCATCCGCTCCAGGAAGCTTTCATCACCCATGGCGCGATTCAATGTGGCTTTTGCACACCCGGGCAATTGATGCGCGCTTATGCGCTCTTGGTTGAAAACCCAGATCCGAGTGTCGAAGAAATTCGTGAAGCCATGCATGATGTCATTTGTCGTTGTGGCACTTACGAGGCTATCGTCTCCGCCATTCAGGCAGCCGCAAAAGCAATGCGCGAAAATAATTATGTCCAGATCCGTAAATTGCCGGCAAATGAACAAAGTCTGAACCATATAGGTAAGTTTCTTACCCGTCCTGATGGTGTAACCAAATCTCTCGGCAAGGCAATTTTCACCGATGACCTACAGGTAAAAGACCAGCTCTATGCGCGGGTTTTGCGGGCGGGAATTCCCTCAGCTATTTTGCGCGGACTGGACACTTCAGAAGCGGAAAAATTAAGCGGTGTGGTCAAGGTTTTGACTGCTGAAGACCTTCATCATGCAAGATTTCATGGAATTTATAAAAATGACTGGCCTGTTTTGGTCGGAATCGGCGAACGTGTTCGCTATGTTGGCGATGCGATCGCCCTGGTTGCCGCAGAAACACAGGCAATTGCTGATCAGGCAATCGGGCTGATTAAAACCGATTATGAAGTTCGTCCGGTAGTTAGCAATCCCTTCCAGGCAGGGGAAGAAACGGCAGAAAAAATCCATGAACAGGGCAACCTGCTCAAACATATTAGTTCCAATAAAGGCAATCTGGAAGAGGGTTTCGCTGAAGCCGATGTGATCATCGAACATACCTTTACGACCCCATTTATGGAACATCTTTTTATGGAACCGGAATGTTCCATCGCGGTACCTTTGGCAGATGGCGGGCTGGATCTCTTCGTAGGTTCGCAAATTCCCTACGAGGACCGACGCCAGGTTTCCGAGGTTTGTGGCATTCCGCTTGAAAAAGTCAGGGTTCGCGGGCAAAAAACCGGCGGTGCATTTGGCGGAAAAGAAGACATCTCCGGGCAAATTCATGCTTCGCTTTTGGCAATGGCATGCGGGAGACCGGTCAAGCTCTTATTCACCAGGCGCGAAAGCATCATGGTACACCCTAAACGCCATGCGACAACGATTAAAATGAAAATCGGAGCAAAGAAGGACGGACGTTTGACGGCTGCCCAAAGCTTGCTCTATGGCGACACCGGCGCTTATGCCTCGTTGGGCATACCGGTTATGACCCGTGCAACTACCCATTCTTGCGGACCCTATGTCATTCCCCACAGCCATTCCGATTGTTACGCCATGTATACCAACAATCCGCCTTCCGGTGCATTTCGTGGTTTTGGCGTGGTACAAGCCGCTTTTGGGATTGAGAACACTATGGACATGCTGGCAGAAAAACTGGGAATTGACCCGCTTGAAATCCGAAAGGTAAACGCTCTTTACATCGGCGCCGAGACGAACACCGGACATCTGCTGACCGATAGCGTCGGTTTGATTGAGTGCTTGCAAGGCATTGAAGATTGGTGGCAGCAGAATGGCATTGAAAAGCCATTTGAGCCTAAAACTGAAGATATCGGTGGAATTAAAATGATAACTTGCTGGGGGCTGGCTTCCGGCTTTAAGAATACCGGGCTGGGTACCGGGGCAGATGACAGCAGCGGTGTGAAGGTGAAACTGCTTCCGGCAGCCCGATTGCAAGTAAAAAGTGGCTCGGCTGAGGTTGGTCAGGGGATGCTTACGACTTTACAATTGATTGCTGCGGAAGTGATGTCGATTATTCCGGATAACATCAATGTTTTTATTATGGATACTGCGCTAACTCCCGATGGCGGTGCCGCGACCGCTTCGCGCCAAACTTATGTAACCGGTAATGCAGTCAGGATTGCTGCAACGCTCTTGCGGGAACGAATCTTACATCTGCTGGCTGAACTTCATAGCGTTTCGCTGGAGGCTTTTCATCTAAACAGCGAAGGCGCCATCTTTGCCGAACGCTTGATTCCCTGGCAGGAAATTCATGACCTCCTCAAGGCTAGTCCGGAGGGTTTGGAAGTGGAATATCGCTATCACGCTCCGCAAACGTATTCGATTGAAAGCGGGGGAAGAATTCATATCGCCTATGGTTTCGCCGCCCAGGCAGTCAAGGTTGGCATCAACCCCGAAACCGGGGAAGTGCGGGCTTTGAAAGTTGTTGCCGCCAACGACGCCGGTCGTGTGATCAATCCACTCGGCTTGCTGGCACAGGTTGAAGGCGGGGTCGTGATGGGCGTTGGGCATGCCTTGATGGAAGATTTTAAGGTTGAAGAAGGATATATAAAATCTGACCGTATGGCGCGTTACCCGGTGCCGAGAATGAAAGACAGCCCCGAAGTTGTTTCGCTTGTGGTTGAGTCGCTGACCGAAGAAGGCCCCTTTGGTGCCAAAGGAATTGGTGAACTGGTTTGCGTTCCCACACCACCGGCAATTACGAATGCCATCGCCCATGCAATTGGCTTGCGCATAGACAGCCTTCCGGTTACGAAGGAAAAAGTCAAGCGATATTTAGAGAATAGCTGATAGTAAACAGCCAAGAGCCAAGAGCCAAGAGCCAACAGCCAACAGCCAATAGCCAACAGCCAACAGCCAATAGCCAACAGCCAACAGCCAATAGCCAACAGCCAACAGTGTTTGATTGATATTTTTTTGTTCCCCGTTCCCCGCTCCCGGCTCCCTGCCCTGGCACTTATCTTGCATCCTGAAAGCTAAACAAACCCTAAAGGGTTATTTCGTGATACTGGTTAAACGAAACCAGGAGGAATTATGGCAAGAGCATTTGGAATCGACATTAGCAAATATCAAGCGAGTGCAGACGGCAAAAAACGGATGGATTTTTCGAAAGTTGCCAAGCATTCAGAAGCGGTGAGCTTCATCGCTGCCCGTGCCGGTGTGTCCTGGGGCTACCAAGACCCCCAATTCAGCTATCACTGGTCCG
>JAGOIM010000001.1:0-3891 GCA_017995665.1 Anaerolineaceae bacterium
TATACCAATCAAACATCGTATGATAAAAAAATGGTTTAACATCATGCTTCGCACAGGCATCCACAAACTCATAAACCAAATCTCTTTTACAAGCACTATGTGGCGCATCATAAGTATTTATTCCCTTAGTATCATATAAGGAAAATCCATCATGATGCCTTGTGGTTAAGACAAAATATTTTGCTCCCGCATTCTTTGCTTCTGAAATAAGTTTATTCGCATCAAACTTTTCTGCGCTAAATCGCTTAGTGAGTGCTTCATATTCGGATTTATCTAAACGCAAGTCATTCAATGCCCATTCGCCTTTTCCGAGCAGCGAATAAAGACCATAATGTGCGAACAAGCCAAATTTTAGATCCGTAAAACTATTAATCCTTTTTTCCTTATCGTTCATTTCAAATCCTCATATTAATAAATTTTTTCGCAATAATCATTTCGCATATTTCGCCGTTGCTTAGTCTGTAATTATAGCGGCTTCACCCTAAGACGAATAGGGGTCCAGATTGAAACCCATCCGTACGGACAGGGCTTGACTCTGTCCGCCGATGCTTTGATCAGATGAGCTCTCCCGGACGGAGATTCACCTCTCGCTTCGCATCGGGTGCTATAGAGCCCCGTCCGTACAGGCAATAGCATATTTTTAATAGCAGACAAATCGCAATCATTCGGATATAGTACAATTACGATAACAATTTGTCGCAATTGATAATCCGGAGGATTTCAGTGAAAAAAGCTTTTGCTCGATTATTTGTATTTTTAGTGGTTTTCTCTATTCTTTTTCAATTTGCCGCCCCACCTTTACCAGGGAAAGCAGAAAATAAGACAAAAGTTGAAAACCTTCAGTCACTTTCCCCTGAAGAAACTGACCATCGCTACCATAGGGAGTCTTTTTTTGATGGACGCTATCCATATCTAATTTCAGATGAGAGAGAGCATATTCCCCCGACACCTGAAGTGATTGCTGAAACCAAAGCACAAGTAAGTGCCTTTGATTGCGCAACTGTGACAGACGTGCCAGAAATTGAATGTAAAGCCTTGGTTGCGTTCTACGAATCTACCAATGGTGCCGGTTGGACTCATCGCACCAATTGGTTGGAAACTACGAGAGTTGGTATTTGGAATGGAGTTTGGATTGAGGATGGCGTTATAGTTATCTTGAGTCTTGGTGGAAACAATCTGAGTGGCAGCATCCCCTCGGACTTGGGCAATTTGTTTAATTTACGGAGTTTGAGCCTAAGTGAGAACCAATTAAGCGGGAGCATTCCAGCAGAATTAGGCAATTTATCAAATTTAGAGTGGTTGAACCTGTCTGTTAACCAGTTAAGCGGGAACATCCCTTCAGAACTGGGCAATTTGTCTGGTTTGGAGATTTTGTTTTTAGTGGACAACCAACTGACTGGCAACATCCCCTCTACCTTAGGCAAATTGTCTAATTTGTCTTCTATTAATCTAAGCGGCAACCAACTGTCCGGGAGTATTCCTGAAGAGTTGGGTGACTTGACTAATTTGGATTACTTGATTCTTCATAGCAACCAATTGAGCGGAGACATCCCAATAGAATTGGGAAACTTGTCTATTTTGATGTACTTGGATCTTTCTAAAAATCAGTTAAGCGGGAGCATCCCAATAGAATTTGGGAACTTGTCTATTTTGGAATACTTAGATCTTTCTATCAACCAATTAAGTGGCAACATCCCAACAGAATTGAACAATTTGTCTATTTTGGGGTTTTTGTACTTAAGCGAGAATCAATTGACTGGGAATATTCCAGAGGACTTAGGCAAGTTGACTAGATTAGAGCGTTTGTGTCTAGACAACAACCAATTGACTGGCAGCATTCCAGCAGAATTGGGTCAATTAGCCAATCTTCGTTACCTTTTTTTGAATAAAAACTTTTTCGAAGGTGACCTGCCAAACACATTTATTAACCTAGTGAATCTATGCGAAAAATTTGATCGGTTAAATTTTTGTGGTTTATCTGATAAAGGTTTAGACCTTGGTTATAACCGGCTTAATGTCCCTGCTCAAGAGCCAGTGGCAAGCTTTCTTAAACGCAAAGACCCGGATTGGTACCTGACCCAAACAGTCAAAGTAACTATTCCAGGAGAAAGCGGTGGCACATTTCAATCGAACGATGGTAAGACTGTGATTGAAATCCCTGCTGGTGCTTATCCCGGTGAGATGAACTTCCTCTTTATTCCACATTCTTCGCCTGGGCATCCCTATGATGACCTGACGGATGCGAATAACAGCTTTGAGTTAATTGCCTCGACAAAAGGTGCAACCCTTAGTAATTTCAATCTACCCCTGAAAATCACAATAGACTACACTCATCAACAGATTGGTCCAATATTAGAAAACAGTCTGAAGCTCTATAATTGGAAGAGCGAACAGTCAGCCTGGAATGATGCAATATTAGCTTGTCCAGGTGGCGAATACATTCACAATACTAAAGAAAACTGGCTTAGTTTGCCTCTTTGTGAGCTTGGCGAATTTGCATTGTTGGGTGAATTTGGCTTTCCGAGTGGATCTCAAAATTTCTACTTGCCCCTGGTATGGCGGTAATCTGAATTATTAGCCGGGCTCTGCCATATCATTTTCAGTCAAGAAGCAGAGCTTGGCATTTTTTTTCCAAACCTTTGCTTCAGGACAGGGAAAGGCATATTACTAATAGCAAACAAATCGCAATCATTCGATGCTGACCCACACACAGACCTAGTGCGAGTAAGTTTACAGATTGCAGGTTAAAGATTACAATCCTCAGTAGATAGATTTCACGTGTAAACAGTTAACTCATGCCTGCTTCACGTATCCTGTTATCATTAATACCTAATCCACAAATAGCCAACGTTAAAAGGAGATGATGATGAAGAATTTCGAGTTTTACAATCCCACAAGAATTATTTTCGGTAAAGGCAAAATTGCCAGTTTAAGCAAACAGATTCCCAGAAGGAAGCGCATTTTGATGCTCTATGGCGGCGGTTCAATCAAGCAAAACGGCGTTTATGAGCAGGTCATCGAAGCGCTAAATAAGCATGAAGTTTTTGAATTCAGCGGTATCGAATCAAACCCAGATTATTCCACCTTGATGGAAGCAGTCCAGATTGTCAGAAAAGAAGAAATAGATTTTCTCTTGGCAGTTGGCGGCGGTTCGGTCATTGACGGCGCAAAATTTATCTCGGTCGCCTCACGCTATAACGGCAAAGACCCCTGGGATATCCTCGCCCACGGATTGGGACCTAACCTCAAAAGAGCCCTCCCGATAGGAGCAGTTCTCACCCTGCCCGCAACCGGCAGCGAGATGAACAGCAACAGTGTTGTTTCAAATCGTCAGCTTGGTAAAAAATTCTCCTTTGCCAGCGACCAAGTCTTCCCCAAGTTTTCTATTCTTGACCCAACCGTCACTTTTTCGCTTCCTCAAAAACAAATCCGTAACGGTTTGGTGGATGCCTATGTCCACGTTTTGGAACAATACCTAACCTTCCCAACCGGTTCAGCCGTCCAGGATCGTCAGGCAGAAGCCCTGCTTTTGGCAATTCACGAAATTGCACCCAGTGCTATGGAATCTGATCCGCCGGACTATAATGCCCGGGCAAACTTCATGTGGGTCTGCACCAACGCCCTCAACCATCTAATTGGCGTCGGCGTCCCGCAAGACTGGAGCACACATGGGATTGGGCACACACTGACCGCCCTCTTTGAATTAGCACATGCCGAATCGCTGGCTGTGGTTTTGCCTTGGTTGCTTCGCTATAAACTCGAGCAAAAAGCTGAAAAATTGCTCCAATATGGCGAACGCGTTTTGGGCGTAAGTGGCGGCACAGAAGAAGAACGCCTGCAGCGCACCATCGAAGCCTTGAGCGATTTCTTCCATTCGCTTGGAATGCCCAC
>JAGOIM010000001.1:3991-39000 GCA_017995665.1 Anaerolineaceae bacterium
AAAAAGCTGAAAAATTGCTCCAATATGGCGAACGCGTTTTGGGCGTAAGTGGCGGCACAGAAGAAGAACGCCTGCAGCGCACCATCGAAGCCTTGAGCGATTTCTTCCATTCGCTTGGAATGCCCACGACGCTGACGGCTTACAACCTCAACCCCAATATGGTAGCCCATGAAGTTCAGGAGCAACTGGTTGCCGATGGCTTCTTGCGCGGCGAACACCGCGACGTCACCCCTGAAGATGTGGCAGAAATTTTGAGAATGAGCAAATAATTTTTTCTTAGGGGAAGTCAAAAGATTTGTAGGGCGTGGTTGAAAATGTTCTAACCTTGATATCATCATGCGTTATCCCATTTTCAATCCGCCTGCATAATGAAACCTAAACATCGGCGGATTGAATGGGCGCAAGTTAAACCAAGCAAAAGGCAAAAAGCCCATTCAATCTCGCCCTACCGATGACTCAATCAATTTAGCCGAACCAATCGCCTTGGCAATCAAGCTTTTTACCTCCTGCGCCAAGATTTCGTTCCACTCAGTAATTGCATAAGAAGTGGGCCAAAGCGCACCATCATCCAACTTTGCCAAATCACTAAAACCTAAGGTGCAATAGCGCGAGCCAAATTTCTCAGAGCCTTGGAAAAAGAACAAAACCTTATCGTCTTTGGTCCATGCCGGCATGCCATACCATGTCCGACAGCCCAAAGCCGGAAAACTATGCTTGACCAACGCAAATATAGAACTAACAATTATCCGATCGTCCGGAATTAATTCTTCGATTTTATCCAAAACGGCTTGTTCATTCGCTTCTTTGTTCTTCGCCTGCTTCAATTCCTTGGCACGTTCCTTCATTGCCCCTTTTTCAAAATCTGAAAAGCTATTGTCTTTTTCTGAATTTACATTTTTCATGTTGATATCCTCAAGCAAGCCAACTACGACTGCTTAAGTCTAATTTTTGTCCAAAATCGTCGGGATATCAATAATCTGTCGAATATTTTTAGGAATGAAGCGAAAAAAACGTTTTAGCTCTTAAATAAATTAATTACAAGCGCACTTGCCAATTTCAGAAGCATCAAAAAATAATAAAACCAATTGAACAAGAAAAAATATTCTTTTGCATAATGCTTCTTATAAAATAAATAATAAGAACGGTGCCACTCAACTATGCTTTTCCAGGGTTTTACGCCCGATCCACCTTTGCCACCATAGTGGATAATTTTACTAATCGGCAGATAAACCACCTTCCAGCCAAGTTTTCCGGCCCGGATACAATAATCGCTGTCTTCCTGATAGGCAAAAAAAGTCTCGTCCAAATCCCCCACAGCTTGCCAGGTCTCCCGCCGAATAAACATGCACGAACCCGAAACGGCTTTGACCTCGGCTATTTCATCTTCCGGCAGCCAGGACATTAAATAACCGTTCAGACGCTTATTGTTAGGGAAGAGTTTCCCCAGCCCGGTGAAATAACCAAAGACCTCCAGAGGACGTGGCTCTCCCCTTCGGGATTGCTTCTGAAAACTGCCGTCTGCGTTCAAAACCTTCGGAATGCAAATCCCCACTTCAGGATGCGCTTTCAGATAATCGAGCTGAGGGTTAAAACAATCTTCAATGAGTTTCGTGTCCGGATTGAGCAAAAGCAAAAACTCACCCTTCGCCACATGCAACATTTGATTGTTCGGTTTGGTGAAACCCAAATTTTCATGATTGCAAATCAGCTGAACCTCAGGATATTCCTCTTCAAGCATTTGCAAGCTGCCATCAGTCGAATTATTATCTGCGACGATAATTTCATACTCACCCTTTGGCGGAAAAGCGCGAATCGAGTCCAGGCAATCCCGTAGATAGCTTTTTGAATTATAGGTCAGGATACAAATCGACAGTTCAGTCATTTTCACTCACCGCAACTTCAGCCGCAAGCTGTTCTTTTTTGTTCATCATTTGAAAATTTATCGCATGGGTCAGGTGGGCACCCCAAAAAATGATGAAGCCGGTTAGGTAAAGCCAGGTCATCAGGTAAATAATTGAAGACAGCGAGCCATAAACAACTTCATAATTCGCAAATCCGGCTGTAATCGCCCAGCCAAGCCCCCTTGTAGCAAGCTCCCATAAAGCTGCTGCTACAAAGGCTCCAATCAGCTTTGCCCGGAAAAGTACGTTGGCATGAAGTGGAACCCAACTATAGACCGCCAAAAAGAATAAGAATTTTATCAATACAGGCAATAACAAGCGAACCCAGGCATAAAGCATTGTTTGCGTAAAACCAACTCCCCCAATTATGATTTTGTCCAAGTCAAAAAAGCCCTTGATGGTACTAATCAGCAGTGATGCAATAAAAAGCAAAATCAGCACCAAAACCATAATTACTGCCATTGCCCTGTTTTGGATAAAGCCAGCCTTTTGTCCTTGGGGAAAAGCCCGGTTGACATTCCGAATCAGCTTATCAAAAACATTACTGGCAGACCAAATCAATGAGATCAATGCTATAACGGTCATCGTTCCCCGCTGTTCAAGCACGCCACTGATTAAATTGTTGATAAATTCCGCCGAAACGGGAATAAGTTCATGGAGAGCTTTTAATACAATATCTTGAACCACATTAATGGAAACAAAGTTCGACCCGATTGAAATGATTGCGATCAAAACCGGAAAAATTGAGAAAAGTGCATAATATGAAAGCCCGGCTGCCGCTTCGGGACCGCGCATCAAAGTAAAATTAGTAGACGCATGGCGAATAACACCAAGGCTTCCCCCGCTTGCCTTGTTTAGCCGATAATAAAGCCGTTTCAACCGTTCGCGAAAGCTACCAGCAGGCTTTTCCGGCTTATCTTCGGATTTTTGCTCCTTTTCTTCTGATGCACCCATAGGCTGATTATAAGCGATGATAAGTGCTTAGAGCCAAATTGCGCCCCCTCGTTTGAGGCTTGGAAAGCGCAATTCACCGACTTCAACGCCAAGATCTTCTCCACTAAAGAGGTTCTTCAATTTCTCTGCCCGATTCGGGTTAACCAAATCAGTCTGCAAAACAAAGCCTTCCTTTTGATCGGTTTTGCACGCGCTCAGAATGATTCGTTTGCTTTGCAACTGACGTTGGTAGATAAGTAAATTTTCGTCCCAATACAAGACTTGAAAACTTCCCTGCGCCAGAACTTCACTATTTTTGCGCAATTCAATCAGCTTTTGGTAAAAAGCCAGCAGGTCACAATCCCATAGGCTTTCATCCCAGGGGAAGCAATTACGTTGCGCAAAGCCCTCTTCGTCTGCCAAACCAATTTCATCGCCATAATAAATGCAAGGAATGCCGGGAAAAGTAAATTGAACCATCAACGCCAGCCGAATCAGATACTCATCTCCCTTTAATCTCGTTCGCAAGCGCTCTGTATCGTGACTATCGAGCAAGTTAAACTGTTGTAAGGCAATCGTCCATGGGATTGCCGCCAGATTCTCCTGCCAGGTTCTCACCAGCTGATCGCTTCCCAAGGGTTTTTCGGAATGTAAAACGGTTTTATTGCCCAAGGCATGAATTTGAAAACCAGCCAGCCAATTGAGTAAAGGGTCGCTAAAACCGCTGTAATTCATCACGCCATCCCAGGCATCGCCCTGCAATTGCCCAGTTGCCTGGAAGAAATTTTCGCCCATCAGATAACTTTGGGGCTTGGTGGCTTTCACCGTCTTGCGAATGGCCGGAAGCACTTCGCCATCCAATTGTTGCTCGTCCAGGCGTCCCAGCATGTTGCCAACATCCACCCGCCATCCGTCAATATTATAGGGAGGTAAAAGCCAGCTTGCAAAAACACTTTTTTCATCCTCATACATTTCGCTGCGCAACTCGGGATCGCTGTAATTCAATTTTGGCAAACTGCCAAAACCCATCCAGGAAACGTAATTGTCCGCCTCATCAAAGAAATAAGAAGCCCGCTTTGGACTGGCCGGCCCTTGCTTGGCTTCAAGAAACCAAGGATGCCTTGCTCCACTATGATTAGGAACAATGTCCAAGATAAGCTTCATTTTGTGCTCATCCAAAGCCTGACGCAGAGAAATCAGCGCTTCGTTTCCACCTAAGGTTTGGTCAACATTGCGAAAATCAACAACATCATAGCGATGGTTGGTGTAAGCACTGAAAATTGGGTTGAGGTAAAGCGCATTCACTCCCAAACGCTCTAAATAATCAAGATGCTGCTCAATCCCCTTCAGGTCGCCGCCATAGAAAGGAATCTTTGTGAGGCTTGCTTCGCCCGGCACGCCCCATGGATAAGTTTTTCGCAGAACCCCACCGGAGCCTTCAATTTCACCGTTTGGGTCATTTGTCGGATCGCCATTGGCAAAGCGGTCCGGGAAAATTTGATAAAAAACCGATTTACTCAACCAGTCAATCTCTTCTGTGTTTGCCAAAAGCAGGAAATCAAAAGGCGCAACCGGCATATAGCGGCTTACGCCCAAAGCGTTCAACCACCAAATCCGCCCTTCGGTCTGAATCGCAAAACGATAGGGAACACGTGGCTCGTTGACCAACAATTCCCCTTCCCAAATGTTCATTCTGCCCTGTTTTTTGAGAAAACGCATACTCGCCAATTGCTGTTCCCCATTCGGGATTGTCCGCAAAACAACCTGATCGGGCTTGCCTACAGTCGGCAACTCTAAGCGAATTTTGACAATCTCGCCCAGTTTTGGTCGAGGATTAGAAACATGATCTTTCGTTCCCGTATGCAGAGCTTGCCTGATCCATTCGGGGACTTCTTCAGAAAATTGGGGTGTTTGCAAAATTTGAGACACAGTGGCATTCAACCATTTAACGAAGCTGCGCTTGCTTTTCGATTGAAATCATCAAAAAGCAAGCACAGTTTTATTAATTGTTATTCTTCATCCGTGAATTTTGTCCGGTATTCTGTCGGAACCGGCATAAGCCCATCCCAAACCACCTGACGGAATTCATCCGGGGAAGTGTTGCCTTCTGAATTAATCAATAAGACTTGCGAGTCCTCATTCAGACCCATCGCTTCGCGCAATTCCCGGGCTCCTTCATAATTCATCGTATACATCAACGCGCCTAAGGAAACCGCGCCGGATTCTCCGGAAACGATAAAAGGATCGCCGCTGAGGGGTGTGGAATAAACCCGCATCCCCTTGGCTGCTACATAATCCGGGCAGATTGCAAAATAATCAGCGCAATTATAGAGTGTTTCCCAAGCAAGCGGATTTGGATCGCCACAAGCCAAGCCGGCCATGATAGTGTCCAATTCGCCTTTGACACTATGCGGTTTTCCATCACCTATGCGCAAGGATTCGTAAAGGCAAGCCGCTTTGGTAGGTTCGACGACCATCGAAAGCGGAATGTTATCATCAAAAAGCTGGGAATAATAGCCGATTGCCGCCGCAGCCAGCGATCCGACGCCAGCCTGTACCAAAACATGCGTTGGTCGACTCAAACCCATCCCTGTAAATTGCTCTTGCGTTTCAACAAACATGGTGGCATAACCCTGCATAATCCATTTCGGGACATCTTCATAACCTTCCCAGGATGTATCAGAGATAATCTCCCAACCATTCTTTTTTGCGTCAATATTCGCCTGACGAACTGCATCGTCATAATTACCATCAACCACAACCACTTTCCCGCCCTGGCGTTCAATTCCGCGAATGCGGTCTTTGGTTGTCAGCGAGTGAACGTAAATAATTGCCGGGAAACCCATCATGTGTGCTGCCCAGGCAACACCTGTGCCATGGTTTCCATCGGTTGCGGTTGCGAAAACCGGGTGACCAAGTTTTTCACGATTCACGCCATTTAATTGGATCAAATCCTTCAACGAGACACTTTCGTCAAAACCACCCCGTTCCAACAATCTGCGATAGATTGCGTAAGTACCGCCTAAAACTTTGAAGGAAGGCAAGGAAAGCCGGTTGGATTCGTCTTTAACATAAATTCCACCTAAACCCAAACGCCTGGCAAGTAAAGGCAAGCTTTTCAAAGGGCTCATATGATAGCCAGGAATTGAACTATGTACTTTCCGTACTTTCTGACCCAAACCTGGGGGGAAGAGCTCCGCCGCAAGTTGAGATTTAGGATTTTGCAGGGCGTGCTCATTAGCCAGCCATTGAATAGGAACTTCTGCCATACTTACCTCAATTAATAAACAAATTTCTATGTTAATCTTATCACAAAGAGGTTGAGAGCTGTAAATGAATTTCCTGTCGCCGCTCTTCTGCAATGCTATAATCTACCCATGAAAACAGAAATCATCAAAGCTTATTATAAAGAACGCGGTCTTGCCTGGGCAGACCAAAAAAGCGCATTGCTCTTCTTCCTCTCCGAGGTTGGCGAGCTTGCCGAAGCCTGCCTTTCCATCGAACCGGTTGAATTTAGCCCGGAAGAAAAAGCCTTGCTCCAAAACTTTTCAGATTTGGGCATGCAAGCCGACGAAATCGTCTCACGAAAAGATGGTTGGATTCGCAACAACGACCGCTTGCGCAAAGAAAACATCGCTCACGAAGCGGCTGATTGCAATATGATGCTCTCAGTATTTATGGAAGGCCACAATGGACAGTCCCCTGACGAGGCACTATTAGAAAAAATGGATGCAAAGTTAGGGTTTTCGCTACTTGAGAAATATCCGAATCTCAAGGCTTGATACGCAAGCCGCTAAAAAGAGGCTTAACTTACAACAATTCGCGATAAATTGCCAAGGCTCGTTCGGAATAGCAGCAGAAAATAACTTTTTCGATACTCTTTAACGAGTCTTTCATACTCTTTACGCTTTCGATGGCAACCGCAGCAGCTTTTTCCAGCGGATAGCCATAAACACCGCTGCTGATTGCAGGAAAAGCGATTGACATCAAAGCATGCTTTTCCGCCAACAACAAACTATTTCGATAACATGCCGCGAGCAAATCCGCTTCGCCATTTCCGCCGCCATGCCAAACCGGGCCGACCGTATGAATTACATAACGGGCAGGCAAATTATATCCATCGGTGATTTTCGCTTCGCCCGTTTCGCAACCGTTCAGTTTTCTACAGGCATCCAACAACTGCGGACCGGCTGCCTTGTGAATTGCCCCGTCAACCCCTCCTCCGCCCAAAAGCAAGCGATTCGCCGCATTGACAATTGCATCGACGTCTAAAGTAGTGATATCCGCCAACATAGCGACCAATTCGATCATATCGTCCTTCTTTTAAATCATTACAAATTGCTTTCGAGCGGTTGGAATCCTTCGCCAAGCGCTTCATTGGCATGCCCGACCACCATAAAAGCTTTCGGGTCGGTATCATGAACCAGTGTTTTCAGTCGGACAACTTCTCCGGGAGTGACAACGCAATAGAGAATCGGTTTGTCATCATTGGTATAACTGCCCTTTGCCTGGATAATCGTCGCACCTCTGCCCAATTCATCGCTGATTGCGGAGGCAACTTCTTGCGTTTTGTTGGTAACAATCATCGCCGAGCGAACTGCATTGTTGCCCTGAGAAATCATATCAGCGGCAACTCCGCTCAGGTAAATCATGATTAAGCCATAAAGAGCCTTATCCCAAGAGAAAACGAAGCCGGCCAAAATTACCGCCAGAGAATCGGTGAGCATATAGGAGGTCGAAATCGACATGCCCAAGCGTTTATTCATAATTCGCCCTATTATGTCAGTGCCGCCACTGGTCCCGCGACCCAAATAAACCAAACCCAAACCAACTCCAAGAAGAATGCCACCGAAGATTGTCGCCAAAAGGATATCGCCTGTGAAAGGTTGCGAGTTAGACAATTGAAGCAAAAGATCGGTAAAGACCGAATAGGAAATAACACAAAGAATTGTCCGAATTGCGAAACGAGGTCCTCCCAAATATCGCCATCCCATAATAAAGAGAGGGATGTTTGCAATGATGGTCATTAAGCCGATGGGTAAACCGTAAACATAATATCCCAATTGAGCAAAACCACTGACACCACCGCTGACCAACTCGTTGGGAACCAAAAAATATGCCAGAGCAAGCGCCTGGACAAAACCACCGGCGATGATTAAAGCGAAGTCTTTCGCTGTTCGCCAGTTAAATTCCAATGAACGAAAAAACGATTTAATTTTATTCATTCCAAAACCTCCAAAACAAAAAACGGCAAGTTTGCCGTCAATGGATTATAGCCTATCCCACCCCGTTTGGGGTGGGATATTATGGACTTTTTACAATTTAACGATTCTTGCGGAGGATTGGCAGATGATACCTGTTCACCAGAACCCCATTAGGAACCGCAACTTTTCCTTCGGCAACATTAGAATCGATATTCATTTTTACTCCACCCCAGGTCTCGTCATGTCCACCGGAATACTGTAGAATTCGCTGGTAATTTGTCCATAAGCCATCCGGTAAATATCTCAAGCCCCAAACGGTCTGATTGGGGCGGAATCCGGGCGCAGAATACCATTCCGCAATCCAGACCACTGCCGGCACATTCGAAATAGTGTATATTTGGTTGTCTTTTAATCCGCTCGAAGTAGCATACAAACCTGACATAATTCCGAGCTGAGCAAGTCGAGTCGTCCAACCGTTCACATAAGCCCGCGCTGCCGCCGAACAGCTTGCACTGTAGCTGAAATGTTCCAAATCCAGATAGATTATCCCGCCTTTCCCGTTTGCATAAGTTAAGCCAAGCTCTTTCATTCTTGCTTGCGCCTGGTTTGCATTGTTCACCCCATATTGATAAGCCTGATCGACATTAATAGGGAAAGGATTCTTATAGTTGCCACAGGGTTTGGGAGCCTGATGACCGACCCAGGTGGGAATCAGCTTCCAGCCTTGTTCCGCTATCTTTTTGACATAAGCTGCGTTGAGTGCTGTGTTAGTACAAAAACGCGAAATTCCGCCAATATACAAATTCACCGCTCGATAAGGACTTTTGTTATACCAGGTGTTCAATTGGCTCAGGCTTGGCACATTGCAAATATCAAAGGCGTGCCCCTTGAATTTTTGAATTAGTTCTTGAGCCTGAATATCATTTTGAGGATGATTATCCTCTGTAACTTCGAACTCGCTTTGAACTGTCTGTTTGAGAACTGTTGCGCCGTTTGGCAGCCTTAGCGTCTGCCAAGCGTCCACGCCATTTCTGCTAAAAACAATTTCGAAACTATTCGAACAAGTGATCGTTTCTTCGCCAGCCTCTCCGAATACGGATTCACAATTGCCATCGCGCAGTTCGAGCCAAAGCGCTTTGCCATCCGGGCTGTGAATTTCACTGATTTGTTGTTGTAAATCCGCTTTCTCAATTGCGGCAAATTCCGCCTTGTCCAGGTCGATTTGGCTTGCAATCTCTCCGAGTTGCGTAGTCTGAATCAGATATTCTGATGAAAAACCACCTTCCGGTGCAATTTTTACAGGGATGAGTGCGTTTTCGCTTTGACTCAAAATCGGCAAGTCTACTTCAATTTCAAGACCGGTGCTGAAGCTCAACATGCCCGCATCAAAAAGCTCCCAGCTCAAACCGCCATCAAGCGTGCGATAAAACGATTGGGTGTTTTCGGGGTTTTTCATAAAGCCAAGTTTGGAATCAAGGAAAACAAATTCTTCCGCAACCGGCACTTCTTGAACTTCCCAATTTTTACCACCATCTTTTGTGATAAAAAGCGTGCCCATGCTGAAATTACTGCTCGTGGCTTGCTTTACCACGATGAAGCCGCTGTTTTCATCCAACCATTGCATTTGGATGCTCCCGATTGGATCAGGATAGAGAGCTCCAATTGAGCTCAAAAGATTACTCTCAATTTCTTCCCAATTTTGCCCTTTAGATTGCGTTTTATAAATCTCAAGTGCCTTAATTGTTTCGGTTTGGGTCAGATAAAGCGCGAAGCCCAGATTTGAACGAGGGAAAGAAGCCAGCAGGTAGGGTTCAACCAGCGCTGTCTTTGGGCTAATTTCCGTCCAATCCTCACCTGTATTTTGCGTGTAATAAAGCTCTTCTTCCGATTTCAGCCAAAGCTCATTGCTGTTAACCACGCCGAAATCAAGCTCGTTGATATTTAATTGACTTTCAATGTTTATTGTCTCATCAACTGCTCTCACCTCGGAAATCGGAAGAAAACCGGCAATAAGGCAGAGCACAATTGTCGTTAAAATAATCTTGTTTTTCATAGGTACCTCAGATTTCAAAGTTGCAATTCTTATACCCAGCCAGCCGCAACTGGACATTGCCTGATTTCCGTTACCTGATATTCCATCACCTTTTTTCGTTTCCTTTTTCCTATTCCCTGTTAGCCGCTTCCCGATCCCTGCTCCCCGATTTCCCTTGACAACGAACATTTGTTCTGGTAAGATTAGAACAATCTGGAGAAAGCGATAACTATGGCACGAAAAAGCAAAGGACTAAGCGAGCGCCACAAGAATATTCTTTCCTGCATTCAACAATGGCAGGAGGAAAAAGGCTATCCCCCTTCCATCCGTGAAATCGGCTTGGAGACAGATATCAGCTCGACTTCTGTCGTCAACTACTACCTCAACCAGCTCGAAGAAATGGGTTATATTCAGCGCGAGAGTAATGTTTCTCGCGGCATCAACCTGCTCAAAGACCAGAGCGGCGAGCTTTTGCAAAACATCAAAAGCGGAATTTCGCAATTTGTCGAACAGCTGGTCAGCATTCCTCTCGTCGGCAACATTATCGCCGGTGAGCCAATGCCCATTCCGGCTTCAGATTTCGCCTATTATGACCCGGAGTCCGGGGTTGATATTGCCCTCAGTCTACTCCCCAAAAGCGATACGCTCGACGATCTTTATGCCTTGAGAGTTCAGGGAGATTCCATGATTGACGCAATGGTCAACGATGGCGATATCGTCGTCATGAAGCGCACAAACCAAGCCCGCAACGGCGAAATGGTTGCTATCTGGCTCAACGACCGCGATG
Organism: Anaerolineaceae bacterium; assembly: GCA_017995665.1. Taxonomy (GTDB): domain Bacteria; phylum Chloroflexota; class Anaerolineae; order Anaerolineales; family Anaerolineaceae; genus Mesolinea. The sequence continues at coordinate 14,849 of JAGOIM010000001.1, forward strand.
AAACGACACTAAAATATTTCTATGCCGAAAACGGACGCATCCGCCTTCAACCAGCTAATCCTTTTATGCAAGCCATCATCATCAACGACCCAAAAACCGTTGAAGTGCAAGGTAAAGTTGTTCTGGTCATCCGCCAATTAGACCAGTAGAACCAATTTATATGAGGGGTAGAGCTGAGCCACGCTTCCAGGCTCAGCTTTTTTATTAAAGCAATACTAATATTTGACAATACTCGCTACTTTTAGTTACTAACAATTTTGCAATCGGGTAAAATAGCGCAATGCAAACAATCCAATCAAAAGATAAAACCCCAATCGCCTATGAAGTTGTTGGCAAAGGACCGCTGTTGATTATCGTAAGCGGTGCGCTCAACACCCACAATTTTGGCGTGCCAAGCGAAATGACTCCCTACCTGCAAGACAATTTCACCGTCCTCAATTATGACCGCCGCGGTCGCGGACAAAGCGGCAACACCCTGCCTTACAGCATCGACAAGGAACTCGAGGATATTGAAGCTCTGATTGACCAGCATGGCGGCAAAGCCTTCATCTTCGGTCACTCTGCCGGAGGGGCACTGGCACTTTTTACCGCTGAGAAACTCCCTGAAAAGATTGAAAAAATAGCCGTCTACGAACCGCCAATGTCCGGGAACTGGTTTATGCGCTTGGGCACGAACATTATGATTAACCAGATGAGCAAACAAGTCTCCAAAGGCGAAAACTTGAAGGTCGTCAATACTTTTATGCGTTTCGTCGGCATGGACGACCAGCTCATCGCCGATACGCTGGCGGGTGAACATGGTCAAACCGTAATCGACATGGCTGAAACAATCATTTACGAAGCCAAAATTCAGGATGCTTCTAAAGACTTCTTCCAGGAAAAAGCTCATAATATCAGCCAACTGACGCTGCTGGTCTCCGGAACAAAAAGTTTCAAAACTGCCCCCAAAATCATGGCAGACTACGCTTCCGTTATCCCCAATGCTCAGACCCGCGTCATGGAAGGTCAAACCCACACCGTTGACCCGAAACTCATCGCCCCGATTTTGAAAGATTTTTATCTCGGCAATTAGCATTTTCAGATTTAGAATTAGATTTAGATATAAACAAAATACCGCCCGGAATCGGGCGGTATTATTTTGCTTTTTAGCTTTGCTTGAAAACTATGCAAGCACGACGTCGGCGCCGGCTTCTTTCAGTTTGGCGAGGGCGTCATTGGCAACGTCTTTACCAACAGCTTCCAAAACTTTGACATCAGCGGTTTCGGCCATATTTTTGGCATCAACCAAACCAAGGCTGGTCAGGGCGCGGATGACTTTAATAACTTCGATTTTCTTTGCGCCGGCACTCTTCAGGACGACATCGAATTCGGTTTTTTCTTCAACTTCTTCGGCGGGTGCAGCGGCAGGACCGGCAGCAACAGCAGCAACGGGAGCGGCAGCAGAGACGCCCCATTTTTCTTCCAAAAGTTTGACGAGGTCAGCAGCTTCCAAAACGGAAAGAGCGCTCAGTTGTTCAACAATTTTTTCTAAATCAGCCATTATTTCTCCTAAATTTTTCTTTTTTATTTATTTTTCTCGATTTTAGTCGAGTCTACTAAGCAGCTTCCGCTTGCTTTTCTGAATTTGCTTTAATTACTGCAGCTAAACCACGTGCGGGCTCGGCCAAAGTACGGACCAATTGACTGGCAGGAGCCAGGATGGTGCCCAACAACATGGAACGCATAACCGGTAAGGTTGGCAGATCAGCCAGGGCTTTAACCTGTCGTGCATCCAGCAAACCCTTATCCAAATAACCACCGCTAATTGCAAATGTGTCATTGCCTTTGGTAATTTCGGTCAGTGCCTTTGCGGCAGCCGGTGCGTCTTCGAATGCGAAGACAACAACATTATTACCTTCCCAGGTTTTGGCTTCAAATGGTAAACCTTTTTCTTCCAAAACACGGGTGAACAGACGATTTTTGACAACATGCAATTCGCTCTCTGATTCGCGCAGTCTTGTTCGGGCTGCGTTTACAGCGGACATGGTCATTTTATTGTAGCTCAGGTAATAAACCGCTTTGCTTTTATCGATCCATTCACGATACTGTTCTACAATCGCTTCTTTTTCAGTTTTTGTAAATGCCAATGTACTCTATCTCCTTCCAATAAAAAATCTCTTTCCGTTTTTCCCGACGAAAAGAGATTCAATTAGCAGACTTGAGTCTTTCTAAATCTCCACCTCGGCGGGCTACATTAAGCCGTAAACGGCACCAGCTTTCTTAAGCAGAACGTGCATTTTGCACTATTCAATTATTCAACCCGACAAGTGTATCACATTTTCTGCCGGTGAAAAATATGGAATGGATTTAATCTTAAATCCATTCCATTTGCTAACAAATTAAACTTGAGCGGTCTCCATGCTCATTGCAGCGTTGACATCAACTTTCACAGCCACACCCATGGTTGAAGCGAGGGTAATTCTCTTGATATAAGAGCCTTTCGCACCACTTGGGCGAGAACGACGGATAGCGGAGGTCAAAGCAGCCATATTCTCATAAAGAGAATCGACGTCAAAGGAAACTTTGCCCAAAGGAACATGAATGTTTGCGCTTTTGTCGAGGCGATATTCGACACGACCGGCTTTGGCAACATCGATAGCATGGGCAATATCTTCAGACTGAACAACGGTTCCGGCTTTGGGGCTTGGCATCAAGTTGCGGGGACCCAAAACACGACCCAGACGACCAACCTTGCCCATCATGTCCATTGTACCAACGGCAACGTCGAAATCGGTGTAACCGCCCTGAATGCGAGCGATATCATCATCGGTTTCGGCCACAAAATCAGCTCCGGCTGCACGAGCGGCAGCGGCTGCTTCGCCTTGTGCGAAGACCAAAACGCGGATGGTTTTACCCAAGCCCTTAGGCAAAACACAGACATCACGAATCTGCTGATCAGCCTGGCGGGGGTCCAAACCTGTGCGTAAATGGATTTCAACGGTTTCATCAAATTTGGCAAATGCCAGTTCTTTGACCAATTCTAAGGCTTCGCGAGGGCTGTAAATCTTTTCAGAATCAACCTTCTTGCTTGCGTTTTCGAAATTTTTACCTTTTTTAGACATAACGACTCCTTTGTGGTTCCTGCGGGCGTCTCAACCCTCCCACTTTGCTAATTTCCTGTTTACTTTTCAACGGTAATGCCCATATTGCGGGCAGTGCCTTCCAACTGGCGGATGGCAGCATCAATATCATTGGCGTTCATATCTTTGAACTTGATATCAGCAATTTCTTTCAATTGAGCGCGAGTAACCTTGCCGACTTTTTCGGTTTTGGGGTTAGCAGAAGCTTTCTCAATTCCGGCAGCTTTCTTAATTAAGATAGCGGCGGGAGGCGATTTTAGTTCAAATTTGAACGAGCCATCCGCAAAGATGGTGATTTCGGCAGGAATAATTTCGCCCATCCGATTAGAGGTGCGAGCGTTATAGTCCTTGCAGAAAGCCATGATGTTGACACCATGGGGAGCCAGAGCCGGACCAATCGGGGGGGCGGGATTCGCCTTACCGGCCTGGATTTGAAGTTTTACGATTGCTTTTACTTTCTTTGCCACAGATAAATCTCCTTGGTGGTGCTAACGGGCTGTGTATGCCCTCCCACAAATTTCCGGATTGCTCCGGTTTATGCTTTTTCTACCTGCAGAAAATCTAATTCCACAGGAGTTTCACGCCCAAAAAAGTTCACCATAACGCGAATCTTTGAGCGATCCATATAAATTTCATCAACGATACCGCGGAAGTCATTGAAAGGACCATCCACAATACGCACACGGTCACCGGCTTTATAAGTAACCTTGAAAGTCGGTGCGTCGTTTTCCATTCGGCGCAAAATGCTTTGCACTTCTTCAGATCGAAGCGGAGTCGGGTCGTCGCCCATACCGACAAAGCCGGTAACTCCGGGTGTGTTACGAACCACAAACCAAGAATCTTCTTCCAAAATCATGTTTACCAAAACATAACCGGGGAAGACATAGCGTTCAACAGTTCGCCGTTTACCATCACGAACTTCAATTTCTTCTTGTGTCGGAATAACAACATCGAAGATTTTTTCCTTCATGTTCATGGTATCGATCCGCTGTTCAAGATTCTTGCGGACTTTGTTTTCATAACCCGAATAACAGTGAATCACAAACCATTGACGATTGTCATCAGCTTGCGCTTCTTCTGCAGCACCGGAATCTAAAGCACCCTCAGCCAAATTGTTTTCAAGTGGCCGAAGCTCTTCTGATTCAGGCAGGTCATTCTTAAAAAGATCAGCCATTATCTGCTCTTTTCTAAACGCTATCCAACCAATAAACCAACCAGGCGGGACGCTAGGAAGTCAAAGACACCAAGAATCGCACCCATAAGGGCTGTAATGATTAACACAATCCGGGTCAAGGAAATGACTTCATCCTTGGCAGGCCAGGTGACTTTACGAAGTTCGCCAATGGTTTGGCGCCACCAGTTTTTGATTCTCTGGAAGAAATTTGGTTTTTTTTCTTTCTGTGCCATACTGTTTGCTCCTGATTGACGCTTCAACGCCGCAGGTCTTACGGCGTTGGCAATTAATAACAGGTCAGGTAGGAATCGAACCCACAGCCTCCGCTTTTGGAGAGCGGCGCTCTGCCAATTGAGCTACTGACCTAAAAGCATCCTTTTCAGGATGCTATTTAACCTCACGATGCAACTTATGTGCGCGGCAGCGGGGGCAATACTTCTGCAATTCCATGCGACCGGGGTCATTTCTGCGGTTCTTCACGGAAGTGTAATTACGTTCTTTACACTCTGTGCAAGCCAGATGAATGACTGGTCTGATATCTTTTTTCTTTGATGCCATTTTAGTGTAACATGGCTGCCTGAATTAGGCAGCCATGATTCCTTCCTGAATTTCTAAATAACCTACGCGATAATCTTGGTGATCTTACCAGCGCCGACAGTCAAGCCACCTTCGCGAATAGCGAATGAGGAACCGTCTTCAAGAGCGACTTTTTGGATCAGTTTGACGCGTAAACCGTCAACATTATCACCGGGCAAAACCATCTCAACGCCTTCGGGCAGGGTCACATCACCGGTAACATCGGTTGTGTGAACGTAGAACTGCGGGCGATAGCCGTTGAAGAAAGCACTGTGGCGGCCACCCTCTTCTTTAGTCAGAACGTAAACTGTACATTCAAACTCAGTGTGAGGAGTAATCGAGTTTGGTTTACACAAAACCATACCACGTTCAACCTGTTCACGATCAATACCGCGAAGCAAGATACCAGCGTTGTCGCCAGCACGGCCTTCGTCCAATTGTTTGTGGAACATTTCAATACCGGTTGCAACGGTGGGCAGGGGTTTGTCCATCAAACCAACGATATCAACCTTGTCGTTCAGTCTCAAAGTACCGCGTTCGATACGACCGGTAACAACAGTGCCACGACCTTTGATCGAGAAGACATCTTCGATGGGCATGAGGAAGTCTTTGTCGAAGTCACGAACTGGCTCTACAAAGTAATCATCAACAGCATCCATCAAATCGGCAATCGGTTTGTATTCGGGTGCGTTAGGATCGGTAGAAGTGCTGTCCAAAGCAACCTTGGCAGAACCGCGGATAATCGGAATTTCGTCTCCGGGGAAACCGTTTTTGCTCAAAAGTTCGCGAACTTCCATCTCAACAAGCTCGAGAAGTTCGGGGTCGTCCATCTGGTCGGTCTTGTTCAAGAAAACCAAAATGGAAGGAACTGCAACCTGGCGTGCCAAAAGAACGTGTTCTTCGGTCTGGGGCATGGGGCCATCAGGAGCGGAGACAACGAGAATTGCGCCGTCGACCTGAGCAGCACCGGTGATCATGTTTTTAATGTAGTCACGGTGACCGGGCATATCGACATGAGCATAATGGCGTTTTGCCGTTTCATATTCAACATGGGTAATGTTGATTGTAATACCACGAGCCTTTTCTTCCGGAGCATTGTCAATAGAATCGTATGCGCGGAATTTACCAAAGCCACGCAACGCCTGGACTTTGGTGATAGCTGCGGTCAAAGTTGTCTTGCCATGATCAATATGACCCATCGTACCGATGTTCATATGTGGCTTTGAGCGTTCAAATTTTTGTTTCGCCATCTTTTCTCCTTAAATAAAGACTAAATATATTTTCTTTTTTTCGGCAAAAGCCCTCAATCGGATTTGAACCGATGACCTCATTCTTACCAAGAATGCGCTCTACCAGCTGAGCTATAAGGGCAGCCGTGCAATCACACCACCGTTGTGGAGTGAAATGGACAGTGAAGGATTCGAACCTCCGAAGGCGCCTGCCAGCTGATTTACAGTCAGCCCCCGTTGTCCACTTGGGTAACTGTCCATGCTTTTTCCTTGGGCGTCGAGACTTACCCACTGGAGATTGTGATCCACTATTGTCAATCACAATCGCTAAAGAGTAAAACTTGAGCCGACGATGGGAATCGAACCCATAACCTACCACTTACAAGGCGGTTGCTCTACCATTGAGCTACGTCGGCGCCCGGAAAATATTCTTTTATTAATGTATTCTCAAGACTATATAGTATATCAAAAATTGCACGCTTGCGCAAGGCTACTTAATAGTCCTTCAATTCCAAAGTGAGAGTTTATCAGAGGTAAACTCATTAGTCAAGCAATTCCTTACACGAAAACTGTCCGTTTCCGTATGAAAATCAATAGAAATTATTTTATCACTTGTCGCCTGAAAATGGGGACGACTTCCCAAGCTTCGTGGTAAAATCTTGCCCATGGATTGGTCAATTCTCGGTCATGAAACAGCGGTTCGTTTCCTCAAAAACCACTGCCAAAGTGATAAGACGCGTCATGCTTATCTTCTCACCGGCCCGGATGGCGTTGGGCGTGAAAGGCTGGCTTTGGCTTTCGTTAAAGCCCTCAATTGCCAAAACCCGCCTGCCGAAGCTGAGTTTTGTGACCAATGTCTGGCTTGCCGACAAATCAACGAAGAACGTTATCCCGATTTAACCATTTTACGGGTTGCCGAAGGAAGCAAAGACCTTAAAATCGATCAAATCCGCCAAATGCAGCAAAGTCTGGCTTTGGCTCCCTATCAATCGCGCTTTCGTGCTGTTTTGATTCCCGATTTTCAACGCGCAACAGTCGGCGCTTCCAACGCTCTGCTCAAATCTCTGGAAGAACCGCCGTCCCGGGCACTGATCATTTTGACTGCAGATGCGAAAGAAAGCTTGCTCGAAACCATCTCTTCTCGTTGTGAAGTGCTTCGCTTACGACCTTCTTCAATTATTGTTGTCGAAAACTTCTTAATCAATGAAAAAGGCATTTCTCCGGCTGTTGCCAAACGGCTTGCGCATCTTTCCGGCGGACGGGTGGGCACGGCTTTGAACTATCTGGCTAATCCGGACCTTTTAGAAACATACGATGATGCTTTGGAAAATCTTGGCGATCTACTCAACAGTCGGCGCAGGGAGCGTTTGCAGTTCGTAGAACGCCTCCACCAACGAAAAACCAGCAATCGCGAAAGTTATAGCTTTCTCATCGCAACCTGGTTGACTTTTTGGCGCGATTGCCTGATTCGCCACGAAAAAGCCGACATCCCCTTGGTTAATATTGAGCATGAAACGCTAATAAATCAAACTGCGCTTTCGCTTGAAAGCCGTCAAATTGAAACTATCCTCAAAAGTCATGAAAAGGCATTGACAGATTTGGATGCAAACCTCAATCCTCGTTTGGTGATTGAAAACCTGCTTCTAAAACTGCCAATTTTACAGCTTGCATAATGGAAGAGATCCAAAAACCCGAACCCACTCAAGAAACTGAAAAATTGCCTCCGCTTAGAACGCGCCTAATAGAGCTCTTCCTGGCTACTTTGAAAATCGGGATGACCAGTTTTGGAGCGCCAACCGCTCACGTCGCCATGATGGAACGCGAATTCGTCCGTAAAAGAAAGTGGATTAGCGAAGAGGTTTTCCTCGACCTTCTCTCGGCTGCCAATTTGATTCCGGGTCCAAATGCCAGCGAAACCTGTTATCACGTCGGCTATATTCGAGCCGGCTATCCGGGACTTTTGGTTGCCGGCTTGGGCTTTATCGCTCCCGCCTTTCTGATCAGCCTGGTGATAGCTTATTTTTACATGGCATACGGCAGCCTGCCCCAAATTGAGGGCTTATTTTATATTCTCAATCCACTCGTTTTGGCGATCGTCCTTGAAACCACCTTCAGCCTTGGCAAAACCAGTTTAAAAGGCTGGAAGCAAATCCTAATTTTTGTTTTAGCGATTGTTGCGAAACTTCTCGGAGTGAATGAAGCGCTGATCCTGATTGGTGGCGGTTTTGTTGGTGTTCTCTTGCATCATGTCTTGGAAAAACCGAAAAATGGCATGCCTCCGACACAACTTCTGATGTCTCTGCTCCCCATCCCCGGATTGAGCACTTTCCTTGTCCAAGCCGTTGAAAAAGTTCAGGCGACATTCTCAAGCATATTTCTTTATTTCTTGCGGACAGGTTCGGTTCTCTTTGGCTCTTCATTGGTCTTATTTGCCTTAATCGAAGAAGACGTGGTCAACCGATTTGGCTGGCTGACTTCACAACAACTGACCGATGCCATCGCCCTCGGTCAAATAACCCCGGGTCCGGTGCTCTCTGCCAGCACATTCGTCGGCTACATTGCCGGCGGTTTTGGCGGAGGGATTGCGGCAACCCTCGGTGTCTTTTTGCCCTCCTTCATTATTGTTGCTATCACCGCTCCTCTGGTAAAAAAACTACGCGAAAATCATCTGACCGGCAGTTTCCTTAAAGGAATCAATCCGGCTGTTGTTGCCATGATTCTTTTTGTTTGTATCAGCCTCGGGCAAAACGCCTTGGTCGATATCTGGACCTGGCTGGCATTGATTGCCGGTTTGGCTGTCCTTTTCTTCACTGAAGCTCAGCCTTATGTCTTGATCCTGGCTGGCTTAGCCATTGGAATTTTGAGAATCGTTTTCCTCTAAGTTCCTTAAATTTTCTGAGGGCTTGCCCGGCTTTGGTACAATTCCATAACTATGGAAGATTTACTCGAAAAGCTCAACCCCCAACAACAACTCGCAGTTGCTGCCCCTCCCGGACCCACCCTTGTTTTGGCCGGTCCCGGTTCGGGCAAAACGCGCGTTTTAACCTATCGAATTGCTTACCTGATTAGCGTCCTAAACGTTCCTGCCTGGAATATTTTGTCGGTAACTTTCACCAATAAAGCTGCCGCACAAATGGGCGATCGTGTTTCGCGATTGATTGGCGACCATGCCGATGGCATCTGGTTGGGCACATTTCATTCCATTTGCGGGAGAATTTTACGCCGCGAAGCTGACCTTTTGCCGGTCAACAAAAATTTTGTGATTTTCGACACGGACGATCAGACATCCTTAATAAAACAAATTTTGCGCGATAACAACCTTGACGAAAAGCTTTATAAGCCCAACTCTCTGCTTGCGGCAATTTCGAACGCTAAAAATGATCTCATTTCCCCCGAAAATTTCCCGGCAAAAGATTTCCGCGAAGAGCAAACCAAACGGATTTACATGCTCTATCAGCAGCGCCTGATTCAAAACAACGCCATGGATTTCGACGACATGCTTGTTTATACCAATTATCTTTTCGATAATTTCCCGGTTGTTCGTGACACCTATGCGCATAAATTTGAGCACATTCTGGTCGATGAATTTCAGGACACAAACTATTCGCAATATGCAATTTTGCGCCAACTCGCCAGTAAGCATAAAAATCTTTATGTCGTCGGTGATGAAGACCAGTCGATTTATCGCTGGCGCGGTGCCGATTATCGCAATATCAACCGCTTCAAAACCGATTTCAAAAACGCAAACGTAATTTTGCTCGAACAAAATTATCGCTCCACCCAAATCATTTTGGACAGTGCCATGGCAGTAATTAATCACAATGCCAACCGGACGCAAAAGAAGCTTTTCACCCGTTCGGACACGGGCGATAAATTGCGTCTGATTGTTGCCGAAGATGACCGTCATGAAGCCGAATTGATTCTTACCGATATCGCCAGCGGCATTAAAGCCGGAAGAAATCCGGGCGATTACGCTATCATGTACCGCATGAACGCTCAAAGCCGAATTTTAGAAGAAGCTTTCAGGCGTGAAGGGCTAAATTATCGCTTGGTCGGTGCCCAACGTTTTTATGGGCGCAAGGAAGTACGCGATATGATTGCCTTTATGCGCCTGGTTTATAACCCGATGGACGAAGTCAGCCTGCGCCGCGTTATCAACCTGCCACCACGTGGAATTGGCGACAAAACGGTGCAAAACCTGGTCAGCCTTGCCCAAAGGAGCGGTTTTAGCGCCGGAGAAACGCTGCTTAACCTGCTAAATCCAAACAGTTCGGCTGTGGCAGGACTGGGGAAAAGTGCTGATAAATTGCTTGGCTTTGCCAAAATGCTTACAAACTGGCGCAGCATTGCGCAGGAAAACAGCCTAAGCACGCTTTATGACCGGATTTTGGCGGATACCGATTTTGAAAACCACATTCGCGATAAAAGCGAAGAAGGGCAGGATCGCTGGGAAAACCTTATGGAGCTGCGTTTGGTTGTTTTGGAATACGATACCAGAGGGCTTCAGGAGTTTTTAGAATCGATGGCTTTGGTTGCCGACCAGGATACGCTGCCGGAAGATTTGGATGCCCCCACCATGCTCACTTTGCATGCCGCCAAAGGACTGGAGTTTGAACGGGTCTATATCGTCGGGCTGGACGAAATGGTCTTACCGCACAGCCGTTCCCGTGATGAACCTGAAGAGTTGGCAGAGGAACGCCGATTGTTCTATGTTGGCATAACCCGTGCCCGTAAGAAGCTGACGCTAAGTCGTGCTATGCGTCGTCGCAGCCCCTATGGCACTTATGAAGACATGGTCGCTTCGCGCTTTTTGAAGGATATCCCCGAATATTTGATCAATGAAGATATCTATGCCCAACCACGCAGCCAAAGTTTCAGTTGGAATGGCGACCGAGAGAGTTCACGTTGGGAAAGCCCCTCCGGCTTCCGAAATAATGCCCGGATTCCGCTTGACACTCCCAAAGCAACAAAATATAAGAGTGGTATGCAAGTGCGTCATGGGACCTATGGCAGAGGCGTGGTTAAAAGCAGCAAACTCGAACAAGGCGACGAAACGGTTGAAGTTTATTTTGAAGGCTATGGTCTAAAAGCCCTGATTGCCTCCTTGGCAAAACTTGAGATCCTTTAAGCTCTAATCTTACTCAAGGATTGCCTTCGACTTCTTGCTGACATTTTCCGCTTTTCACCTCCTCCTCCGTTATCTTTACAACAGGAAGAAAAATGATTGGAGCCTTTATGGACAATTTTGAGGACAAAGCGGCACAAGCAGAGAAAATAAAGGGCATAATTTTAGCTTCCAAAAAAGACCCAGCTGCTTTTTATCCGCTTTATTTGGAGTATGTCGACAATGTTTACTATTATGTCCTCTCCAGAATTCCTTCCCATCAGGATGCAGAAGATATAACCGCAGAAGTTTTCACCAGGGCAATCAATCATCTGAATCGCTATAAAGAAGAAGGCAATTTTCTTGCCTGGCTGCTCACCATCGCCCGCAACTTGACTTTCGATCATTATCGAAATCGTGATAATCATTGGCTGGAGCTTTCTGAACTTCCTCTTCCAAACGAAGAGTTTGAATTCGAGGTGGAAGATAGACTCCTCTTGAAATCCAAACTCAAACAACTACCCCCTGAGCAATTAGAGATTTTGGTCTTGCGCTATAACGCAAGGCTTACTTTTTTGGAAATATCAAAATTTCTTGGCAAAAAAGAAGATGCTGTTCGTAAAGCGCACAATAAAATCATCGGCTCACTTCGTTCCCAAATGGAGGTTTTAGATGACTGAAAACTTTGACAAACATGAGATGAACCTTGAAAAGATCTTCGATTATTCCTTGAACAATCAGATAAAAGAGCAAATATGGCAGGCTGTTGAAAGAAAAAATGAACAATCAAAGAGAAAGCAAAGCTTCAGGCTTAAATTTTCCCTGGCTGTTCTGGGCGTTTTGACGATTGTTTTTCTTGCCCTCGGACCAAAAGAAGTCTTTGCACAGATTCGCGCATGGCTAATCCCAAACTATCGGCCAATTAGCCAATTAGAGGATCAAATTTTATCCCCAGTTGTTGATTTTGAAGAAGAAAGCCCCGGAGAAACACTCAAACTCAGCCTGCTATCAGCTATAAGTACTAATGATGAGCTCAAAATTGTGGTCGATGTCCGTGGCTTCGACCCAAAAAGTTTCGATGATAGAACTCCTCGGCATTTTGAGCAAGCTTATATTATTCTGCCGGATGGGAAAAGAATCGATTCCATCGGTTCCAGTTTTGAGTATGGAAATGATACTACGGACTTTGTTTTAGAAATGGACTTTCCGGCGATTGGCAAGTTTGACGGTGAAGAAATTCAACTTTTCATTCCTGATTTACCATTCAAAGAAAATCCTTTTGAACAAGCCTGGAAAACCAGCTTGGTCGTTGAGGCAATTGATTACGAAAAGCAAACACCGGAAGTCGAGCCAAACTTCATCAATTTAAGCGGCGAAGCTCCCTTTACCACTATCGGAGCGGAAGGACTTAGCGCTGAAATTATTAAAATCAAGCAGTTACCAGCCAAAGAAACGGAACTCACCGTTAAAGTCAATTTACCCGAGTCATTCTATCTAATGAAATCAACCACGTTTTGGCAATTGACTGATGATCAGGGCTTTGGCCATCCCCTGGATTACGCGGTAGTTTATTGCGAAAATTCTTCCCCAAACACCAAGTGCCCGCCTGACGAAATTCAACTCAAATTCAAACCAGCCCTTCCGGGGAATCGCAGCTACACATTACGTATTTCACGTATCAACATGGCCTTGATTACTGACTCTGATTTTTATGTGGTTGACGGCGAGCCACGATTAAAGACTTTTCTAACCGTTGAATTTCCTCAAGACTACCAAGCCGGTGATTTTATCACCATAGACCAATGGCATAAGTTCGGTCCATATGATATCCATATTTTGGGAATTGAAATCCTCCAGGTTCGAGAAGATTCCGTCCGTTTTCGCTTCGTAATGCAGAGTCCCCAGGCAGTTGGACCCTTAGCACTTTGCATAAACAGGGTCGGAGGAGGCAGCTGCTCTGGTGAATCGAGGGATGGATTAATCCCTCCTGACCCTGAAGAATACCGGTATTTTTATAACAACGCTGCAACGAAACTAAGTGGACCGGTCGAATTTTACTTGTCTTCACTAATCATTGAAGAATGGACTGACTTGCATTTGGAATTCAGTCTGGATTAAAAATCCTGGCAGGCAAAGAGCCTTCACATTTGGAATCTAAGCTCCTTCCTTACCGCTATAATAAGGAAGGAGGACAATTATGGAAACAACATACACATTTTACGGTCACGCCACGCATGGGCTTAGTGTGAACAACTATCAATTATTGATTGATCCCTTCTTCACAAACAACCCGGCAACAAAGGCGAAAGCGGAAGATATGTCGCCGGATTACATCTTGATAAGCCATGGGCACAGCGACCATATGGGCGATTGTCTCGAAATTGCCAAAAGAAGTGGTGCTCTTTGCATCAGCAATTTTGAAATTTGCCAATGGCTGGAAGCCCGGGAACTAAAAACCCATGCCCAGCATATTGGAGGCGGTTTTCACTACCCCTTTGGCTATCTAAAGCTGACGCTTGCACTGCATGGCTCGATGCTTCCCGATGGCAGCAATGGTGGGAATCCGACCGGCTTCCTCTTGACCACTCCGGACGAAAAGAAAATTTATTTTGCCGGAGATACCGGTCTCTTTGGCGACATGGCTCTGATCGGTGAAGAAGGTCTCGATTTAGCAATTTTACCGATTGGCGACAACTTCACAATGGGACCTGATGATGCCCTGAGAGCGGTCAAAATTCTCAAACCGAAAGTGGTTATCCCTGTGCACTACAACACTTTTCCCCTGATAAACCAGGATGCCGATGCATGGAAAGCGCGAGTTGAAGCAGAAACAGCGACAACTGTTGTGGTTTTGCAATCCGGTGAAAGCCTGAGTTTTTAGGAGCGATGATGTTTGGACAATTGAATCCCGAAACTCAAAAACGTATTCCGCCCGGTCAATACCTGACCAGTCGCTTCCCGGTTTTGCATTATGGTCCAATTCCCAAACTGGATCTCAAAAATTGGAACTTCAAAGTTTGGGGAGAAGTCGAAAAACCGCTCAGCCTGAATTGGGAAGAATTCATTGCCTTGCCCAAGACCAAACTAACCATGGATATCCATTGTGTCACGAAATGGAGCAAATTGGACACCAGTTGGGGGGGGGTCAGCTTGCGCACACTCTTCGATTCAGGCTTAATCAAACCGACTGAAAAAGCGCGTTATGTCATCCAGCATGCCGAATTTGGCTATAGCGCAAATTTACCGCTCGAGGTAATCAGTGCCGAAAACTTTCTTTTTGCCACCCATTACGAGGGTGAATTGCTTTCCATTGAGCATGGTGCGCCTTTGCGCGGAGTTTGTGGCGCATTCCCCGGTCATGAGGATTTGAAGGATGTCTATTTTTGGAAAGGTGCCAAATGGCTGCGCGGACTGGAGTTTAGCGCAAGTGACCAGCCCGGTTTCTGGGAGCAAGCCGGTTATCATAACGAGGCTGATGTCTGGCGCGAAGAACGGGTCGAAAGATAGTTTTTCAAAACAATTCATACCTGAGTTTCTCATTTTGCTGAAATAATCTGTTTTCAACGAGGAAAAGAAATGTTTTCAGGACACTAAATTGAGAACCTCAGGGGAGATAAACCCGGCGCCATGAGCGTTGAAGATTTCATCGCCTTAGCATTGGATGAGATTGAAAAGAAAATTTAGGTTTGGATAATTCCTGACTTAACTGTAGGCCGAATTCTGTTTTTGAATCCGGCTTAATAATTTGCCAGGATCTTGCCGGCTTGAAAAGCACAAGCCGGCCTACTGATGTCTGGCGCGAAGAACGGGTCGAAAGATAGTTTTTCAAGAATTTACATATTACAAGTCGTGAAAAAAGCCAGTCTTTGCGACTGGCTTTTGCAGTTTTTGACAAAAAGGCGAATTACTCAGCCTTATTAGTGCGCCACATATAAATACCCAAGCCAACTCCGGCTAACATGACAATCAAGCCAACAATCCCCAAAATCGGAACGCGACTGACAGTATCGCTTGCGGTATCGGCACCCGGTTGTTCAGCCAATTGCGCCCCGAAGTCGATTGTGGCAGCTTCACCTGCCCGAACATCAAGCGGATAATTGGTTACGGTTGTCGGGTTGAAATCGTCTGGGATAGCAATTGAAATGTTGTAACTTCCGGACGGCAAATCCGTAAAACAGAAAGGCGTCACCAGGTCGGGGTCTCCGGCAACCGTAGTACCTGTAAGCGAAACAGCACCGGTTCGGTCATTAATACTAACCTCGCCGCCATAGAGATAGTCTTCGCCTGCGGTGCGCATTCCGTTACCGTCCATATCATGGAAGAGGACAATGCAAATCTCTGCTAAACCTGGCATTGGGGTCAGGGTCGGTGTAATTTCGCCGGCTGGGGTTGTTGCCGTTGCGGTTGGAGGCATAGCGGTAACTTGAACCTGTCCAATCACCAGTTTATCTCCGGCAAAAATTGTGCAGGCATCAGTCAAACCATTTAATCGGATGATTTCTTCAATCGACACACCGGTTCGCTCTTGAATCGTTGAACAAAATTCACCTTCCTGAACCTCGTAGATGATTCTTCCGTTTTCATCAGGAGTCGGTGTATTATATTGCGCTTTTACAATATTAACATCAGAAGCCGCAAAGCTCAGACTGCACAAAAGTAAAAACAGGATAAAAGAAGATAAAATTTTGGTTCTTGTTTTCATAACATTCTCCTGGATAATTTTCCTTTCCGAATTATATCATCAGAGAGAAAAGTCAAAAAAAGGAAGATGTCCAAGGCAAAGCGCGGGGAACGGGAAGCATGGGTCTAATATCCCTGACTCTTTTTCAATCAGCCAAATCACGGGTGGAATCACAGCATGTCGGGTTTTTTATTCCGCTTTTTCCTAACAACTCTTGGCACAATCCTTGCACCTTAACTATCGCAATAGGTATTTTGCACGACTAAAAAGAAAAGGTTAAGGATTCGGTAGATGGAAAAAGATAAGAACGGCAAATTGTTATTAATCGGTATGATTTTGTTCTTTATTGCCGTCATCCTCTTGGGCGGATTTGTCGGGAAGCAGCTTGTGAAAACAGCCCAAGCCTCAAAGGATTACAAACCTGAAATCCAAAATTCAACCGAGGAATCAGGGGATTTTTCAGAAAAGGGAGGCTTCCCCTCAATTACACCTTTCATTGCTGATACACCAACCCCAACTCCCACTTCTACCAGCACGCCGACTAACACGCCGACCAATACCCCAACTAATACACCTACCAACACACCAACTAACACGGCGACCGTTACAAGCACCCCTGCCACCCCGCCAACAATCGGCGCTCCCGGAAACCCGCAAAGTTATATCAGTGCCGGTGTGATTTTTGCCTTTTTAGCACTGCTGAGTTTCGGCTTCTATTTCTTCAACTACATTCAGCTCAAACGGAAATAGCAGAGACTATCGGCATGAATAAACAGGTAAAAGCGAAACCTTTCTTCCTGATACTCGGCTTGGTTTTCAGCTTGCTGGCGGGCATCGTCATCGGCAAATCCTTGCGCTATAAAAATTCACCGATTCTGGAACTCCTTCCCATCAATTCAAGCCGCTCAAGCATTATTGAAGAGAAACCTCAAGAAAATCAAGGTCCATCCGACATGCAAAACCCGGAAAATAGCGCAAACTTGCTCTCAAAGGAAGCAAAGTTTATGAATTTCGCCGGTTTAGACCTGCTCAATGGCGAAGTTGGCTTTCGTTTTGAATCAAAATGTGATGGCGGTGTCGCTGTTTCCATTCCGCCAATCCAAATTTCAGCCTGGCACGAAAGCGTTTTTGAGGATAACGAATTTGATATCGGCAAAAACATATCTGTCGGCTGGGAACATCTCGGCTACGATGGCTTATGGATTCACTCCGGCTGGGATTTTTGGAACGAGCGTTCCCCGGCGACTGATTTGCAATATTTTATTGAGACCGACGCGCTCAACGAGGTGCAAGATTTAAAGACGATTGAAACGCGCCTGAACGAATGCTTGCGTGGCAGTTTTGTTAGTTTGTCAGAAGGCGATACTGTCAAAAACGGCGTTGTGGCAGCAGCCGTACGCATCCCGGCGACTGCAGTTGACGAGATGTCCGGAAAAACAATGGAACTGGTTCCATGGCTGGCGGAAAAATATCCTGAAAGTGGTTTTGACCGACTGAGTGAAAATGCGCTTTTGATTAATTTTTGTGGCAGGGCAGCTCTGGACGAACGTACTGACCCAAAAGCCGGCTATTGGACGCAAAGCCGCTATATTCTCGCAATCGAACCGCTTGATTAATAAAAAGGCTTGTAATAAGGCAGAAATTTCCTAAAGCCTAAAGCAAACTGTTCGGGTCAATTTCAATCAGCCAATCTTTCAGGGGAAGACTGGGGAGTATTTTTTCGACCTCGGGTCCACGTAAGACAATTTGCCAGCGCCAAAGCCCATGTCTTCGGGCATAATAGGCTGGAACTGGCCCAATAAAATCGCTTTGTTTGAGATTATTATCCTGAATAGCATCCTCAATTAACCTTGCCATTTTTCGGGCTTCATTTTCTGCTTTCTCTTCGGAAAGATGAAGGTATTCCAGTCGAATCAAGCGATTAAAGGGGGGATAGCCGTACAAGCGCCGATTTTCGAGTTCTTCTTTATAGAAAGCCTCAAAGTCATGCCGTGAGGCGGCTTGGATGACAGTGTTTTCCGGTTGGTAAGTTTGCATAACAACTTCCCCACCGAGGGGACTTCTCCCGGCACGTCCGCTTACCTGGGTCAAAACCTGGAAAGAGCGTTCAGCAGCGCGATAATCCGGCAGGTTCAAACCAACCTCCGCCAAAACAATCCCAACCAAAGTTACCAAAGGTAAATCCAGACCCTTCGCCAGCATCTGTGTACCTATCAGGATGTCAGCCCGATGAGCACTAAAATGAGACAGAATCAACTCATGGTCGCCTTTTTTCGTAGTCGTATCGGCATCCCAGCGCAAAATCCGCGCCTCGGGGAAACGCTTTTTAACAATCTCTTCGAGCTTTGCTGTCCCCAAACCAAGTTGTCGGATTTGCTTGCCTCCACATTCGGGGCATTTACTGGGCATTTTACGTGCATAACCACAAAGATGGCAGAGCAAGCCCCGCTTTTCGCCATGCCAAATCAGGCTTTGCCCGTCATTCGGACAGCGCAAGCATTGCCCGCAATCACGGCAAAAGACATAGGTGGCTTGTCCCCGACGGTTGAGAAAGAGAATTGCCTGTTGATTTTTACTCAAAATCTTCCCGAGTTTGCTTTCCAATGAGCGCGACAAAACGCCGGTATTGCCACTGATTAACTCTTGACGCATATCCACAATTTCTACTTTGGGGAGATCGAAAGTAAGTAAATCATCTACAGCAGGAAGATCAGGCAAGTTAAATTTGAGCGATGTGGCTTGTTCTTCAAGCCTTTGACGGTGTGCCAAAACCCGTCTAGGCAATTCGAGCAAAGCCCAATCCCCTCTTTGCGCCTTAAAATATTGTTCAACACTCGGTGTGGCACTGCCCAGGATCAAATTTGCCTTACTAATTTCTGCCAAAGCTTCTGCTGTTGGCACTGCCTGGTAATACGGCTGACGTTCGCTTTCATCATAAGAACTGTTATCGCATTCATCAACAACAATCAAAGCCAGCTTGGGCAGAGGCACAAAAAGGGCACTACGACTGCCAATAATCACCCGCAAATCGCCCTGTCTTGCTCTGCGCCAGGTGTCATAACGTTCCCCTTCGGAGAGTTTGGAATGATAGAGCCCAACCTGATTGGGAAAACGCGCCATATAACGACGCACGGTTTGGGCGGTCATCGAAATTTCGGGCACCAAAACCAAAGCCTGCTTTCCCTCATCCAGTGCCTTTTGGACTGCCTTCATATAAATTTCGGTCTTACCCGAACCGGTTACGCCATGCAATAGCAGCGTCCGAGATCTGCTCTTTTGCCATTCTTCGCCAAGCTGTTCCCAAACCTTTTTTTGGTCAACCGTAAATTCCGGTGGCTGGTCCTCATCTACCTCAAGCGCAGTCAGGGGATCGCGCCAGGTTTCGGTTTCATTGAAATGAATCAGTCCGGCTTCTGCCAGATATGTCAAGTCGGAATATGAAGCACCGGTTTCGGCATATATCCAGGAAAAATCGAGCGGAAAGGCTTTTTTGGCTAACAATTCCACAATTTTCTGTCGCCTTTCCTGGGTAGACGGCTTGCTTCCAAAAATTTCACTTTCAAGGGAACTAACAGAAGCAGGACTAACCGAAAGTGCAGCTGTCCTCAAAGTCTTTGATGAAACCCGAGCCGGGGATAAGACATTTGTACTTCTGATCAAGCCCTTTTTCTGGAGATCGTCCAGCCCTTTGCGCCAATTTGTTTGTGGCAGAGCCCGCTCAATTTGCCCTCCCCTTAATTCACCGCGGTTTTGCAATAGCCTAAGCAGCCGCTGCTGCCCCGCTCCAAAACCCGTTAGCTCAGAAGGCAAGTCCCCCACCAATGCAAGCGACAAATCCGCCTTTCGCGATAAGCCGATTGGAATCATCAGCTTAAGACAAGCTCCGAGCGGTGCGAAATAGTGTTTTGCCATCCATTCCGCTAACTTGAGTTGTTCTTCCGCTAAAAGAGTTTCGGGTGAAAGCAATTCCAGGATTTCTTTTGTATCGCTGACTTCCGGCTCGTCCAACAATGCCAAAACCACGCCCTGAACCTCTTGTTTGCCGAAGGGGACGAGAACCAAATTTCCCACCCTGAGCCTGCCTTGCATTTCGGCAGGAATAGCGTAATGATAACTTTGCTCAATTTGGCTGATGTTGATGCTGACTTCTGCGTAAGCTTTCATCATCTGACTGGACTTAAGGTGTAACAAAAACCAAATATTCTGCGGAAAAAATCATTTTATTATGCTGATCAGCCGGAATATCAGATCCACTTAACAAATAGTTTTGCCACAGTGTCGCCATGGTGGTTTGTCCGGTCATCTGATTTAATTCGTTAAAAGCGAAGAAGGGCGAATAGCGGGCAGCCGAGGCACTCAGGCGGTCCATGTCGAGATAGAGTTGATTCCAGTCGTCGCCAGGTAAAATGATGGGATGGTCAGCAAATAGAATAACCTCATCGGGCAAACTCCGCAAATAATCTTCCAAATCAGCCAGCCGAATACTGCTGAAAAGCGGTTCGCGCTGACTAACCGGAAGAGACCACTCCTGATGCAACTTCCAGGGTTCAAAGAGATCTGTCGCCTGACGGGCATGGTAGCTGACGTAAGTCGAACCATCAGCCGGCAAACTTCTTATATCCAAACCTGATCCATAAACACCGGTCAGCACGAGTTTCACCTCGGATACAAGGTCATTAAATTCGTGTCGAACGCGCAGATAATAAACGGTAACCTCATCACCGAGAACATTAATCACCTCACTGTGAATACCGCGGTCCATCAATTGAAAAGCGACCATCGCTGAAAGGCTGATTAGCCCGCCATCTTCCCGATTTTCCTTGCCGGTAACATAGACGTAATCCCAGTCGACAACCCGGCTGCCGTCGCTCAAAATAGGCAATCCCGCAAGCTGGGTTGGGATAGGCGTCGGCGTGAAGGTCGGTGTTGGGCTTGGCTCAACAGTCGGCGTGGGGGTGAGGGTTGGGGTTGGCGTGAGGGTCGCGGTCGGTGCCGGGGTCAGCGTGTAAGTTGGGCTGGGCTCAATTGTGTTGGTGGCTGCTTCGGTTGGGAAAGCGGTCGGTCTGCCTTCATAGATGGGCGTACAAGCCACGTTATTGCCCAACAAGATTGCGAGCACACCAATCAAAATCAATTTTTGCCAAAACTTAATTTTCATCGCCTTCACCTTTAGAAATAATCGCTGAAAGATAGCCGACCACGGACTTTCTATCACCGCTGATGTCACCCGAAGTACGATAATCGGCGATACTAAACTGGTTTGCCCCAAGTTTT
The DNA here is from genome assembly GCA_017995665.1 of Anaerolineaceae bacterium. Classification (GTDB taxonomy): domain Bacteria; phylum Chloroflexota; class Anaerolineae; order Anaerolineales; family Anaerolineaceae; genus Mesolinea. The sequence goes on from JAGOIM010000001.1 coordinate 36,006, forward strand.
TGAGCGGTCAACCGAACACAGGCAATCGCGCCATAACCACAGGCTTCCACGCTTTGAGCATTCACATTTTTATAGAAATCGATTAAATCAAAGTTCTTCAAGCTCTCAATCAAACGATGGTCAAGCTTGTTCGCCTGATTTTGGTTGTGATAATGAGAAAGATCGCTCGAAGCAATCAGGAGAGTATCTTCTCCTTCCGGGTAAGAGCTGAACATTTCAACTAATGTAGAGGCTAAAATTTTTACGGTCGAAACAGATTGATCCATCATGCTGATTGGAATCAGCTTGAAGCCAGCTGTCAAAACTTCCTGCAAGAAAGGTAATTGGATTTCGATGGAATGTTCGCGGTCAAAACGGACAGGATTGAGCGACAAACCTTCCCGAGCCAATTTTTCAGCCAGAATTTCCAATGCAACGTGATCGACTGGCACCGTGCCAAGCGGTGTGCGATAAGCACTGTGCCCGCTGGTTATCAAATTTCCCTGATAGGCTTGATGGGAGGGTGAAAGAATGATGACGCGTTGATAACTTTTGCCCCGAATTGCCTTAAGGGCAAAGGCGGCAGTTTGTCCGGAGTAATAATAGCCGGCATGGGGCAAAATTAAGGCACAAAGCTTCCCGCTATAAGCAGGAAGCTCAGCCTTGTTCAGGTAGCCCCTGATCTCTTCGCTTAATTCACTGGCATCACTTGGATACCAAGAACCAGAAATTGGTGATGGGCGAAAGTCTTCGCCTTCTGCGTCTGCCATAGCTCTATTTTAGCACGGGCAGCACTTTTCGTTCGAACTTATTTTTTCTTCAACGATTCGTTGTAATAATCGGTATATTCCCTCAGCAAACCGAGCAAGCGTTCCAGTTCCTCATCACTGTGATGGTTGGAGAAAACCTCAAAAATCTCACGAATGTGTTCGGAAATTTCATTGGTGGATTCGACACCGAGTTTATCCAAAACAATCGTCCAGACTCGTTTGTCTTCAGCATGACGGGTGCGGGCAATAAAACCTTTTTCTTCGAGCATTTTACAGGTTTTGCTCAGGTTGCCGGGGTTAATATCCAGCTCTTCAGCCAATTCGGTCAAAGTGGTGGATTCGTTTGATCTGATCTGCAGCAAAATGCGAACCTGCTGTTGGGTCAAATCGTATTTCTTGCAAAATTCGGCGCAAATCCCCATTCTGCTTTTCTGCATTTCTCTGGTCAGATACCAAAGTTCCCAAATAAAATCTTCTTTTCTCATTCTTCCTCCAAAGGTATATATTGTTGATTTTGTGATTATCTAATAATAATACTAATGAAATCAATTAGCAACTATAAATACAATATGTGTATATACTATTCTGCCCTAATTGTATAAATGTAGGTTTTTCGCCCTAACTAATAAAAACCCCCAGGTTCCGGTCATGCCCAGTTCCTGACGTAGATCGTCATTGGTTAATTCATAGAACAATCCCGTGCCCGGACGGTTTGGGTCGTAAAGCAATTCTTCACGAATCACGAAGCCCTCGCCATGATTTACGTTCGTTACTGAATAAGCCCTGCCGCGTTCATCAATGCGACTAACCACAAGCATATGGTCGAAACCCTCAAAGTTTGAAATCCCCTTCATAACGTAGAGGTAAAGCCAATCGCCCACTTGCAGCGGATTTGCTTTCCAGTCATATTTTCCAACACTTTCTTCAACCCGAATATAATCGTAATCATCTTTTGAGAAAAATTTTCGCTCTAAATCACGCGTGCCATGACAGGCTTCGTTATCTTCTCTCGTACGGGCACAAAGCAACCACATTTCTTTTGGCTCAGATTCAGGAGGCAAATAACCGCCATCACGCATAATTGCCGCCGCCAGAGGCCCGCACATATTATTCGGATGTTCGGTATCCCCTTCGGTAAAGTTGATTTCGCGGGCAACTGCAACCGATTCTTCAAAATTTTCCGCCAAATATTTCAAACTGGCTTGATGGATTCTTTCTTCCGCTATTTCCTGTGCGCTTTGTGTTGGCGTTGGCGTCGGAGGCTCAGGCGTTGCCGTTGGGCTTGGGCTGGGCGTTGGACTGCTTGTTGCTGTTGCTGAGGCTGTCGCTGTTAATGTTGGCACCGCGCTTGGTGTCGCGGTTGGTTCAGGTGCTGTGCATGCAGCCAGAATAATCGTAAAGCTGAGCAGTAAGAGGGTTAATTTCAAATGCTTCATTGTAAAAAGTCCCATGGATTCACACGACCTGCATCGTCGTAGCGAAGTTCAAAATGTAAATGTGCGCCGACTGAGGAACCGGTATCGCCAACCGTGCCTACGCGATCGCCGCGATAGACTTCCTGCCCACAGCCAACTTCAACCGTTGCCATATGGGCGTAGAGGCTTTGCCAACCATGGCCGTGGTCAACCACAACCATATTGCCATAACCCCAGTTATTCCAACCGGCATAAACCACCACTCCGTTATCAACCGTTGAAACAGGGTCGCCAATGTTGCCGCTAAAGTCGACGCCGTAATGATTAGCCGAAGGGGAAAAATCATAGCCGCTCAAATTGTGAGTACTGACCGGAAAAGTGAAATTTTGAGTGCCGAGAACGCCGTCATATTTATCCGGACAAGCTCCGGGTCCAACGTTGAGGGCACTGGCAGGGTCTTCACGGGTAATTCGCGGAACGCGCCAATCGGAATATTGCCCCTTACCGCCGGGAACAATCAACATTGTGCCGGCTTCGATATCGGGATTGGACAAATCGCCCAAATCCGCCAGCCTGAGATGGTTGCCCGGGTAGTCGATAATCGTTTCAGGGTCGACCTGATAAAAATCTGCAACACCGTTCAAACCCTCTCCGGCACTCCAGACATGCAAAGTGCCGTCCACCGGCATGATAAGCAGTTCCTGACCGGGGAAAATCATATGTGGATCGTCGCCAATGTTATAGCGATTGCTCCAAAGCACGGTTTCGGGCAACAAATTGAAGCGCGAGGCAACCGAAAAGAGCGTATCACCGGGCTGTACTGTGTAAGTA
>JAGOIM010000021.1 GCA_017995665.1 Anaerolineaceae bacterium
CCCTGGACGCTGCTTGACTTCATGCCCTCGCGCTATCTTATGGTTTTGGATGAATCGCATATGATGGTGCCGCAATTGCGCGGAATGTACAACGGCGACCGTGCGCGCAAGGATGTTTTGGTTGAATATGGCTTTCGTTTGCCCTCTGCAAAAGATAACCGGCCGCTTAAGTTTGAAGAATTTGAAAAAATAATGGGTACCACGCTCTATACCAGCGCCACACCCGGACCCTATGAAATGCAAAAAAATGAAGCCGTCGTGGAACAGGTCATTCGCCCAACCGGTTTGTTGGATCCGCAAATTGATGTGCGCCCGACCAAAGGGCAGGTTGACGATTTGATTGCTGAATTGCGCAAAAGAGTGGATCTTGGCGAACGAGCCTTGGTTACCACGCTGACCAAACGCATGGCGGAAGACATGGCAGACTATTTGAAAGAATCCGGCTTCAAGGTGCAATATTTGCATAGCGAGGTTGACACCTTGGAGCGGGTCAGCATTTTGCGCGAATTGCGCCTGGGTGTTTATGACGTTGTGGTTGGCATCAACCTGCTTCGGGAAGGACTGGATTTGCCGGAAGTCTCGCTGGTGGCGATTTTGGACGCCGATAAAGAAGGCTTTTTGCGCTCCACCACCGCTTTAATTCAAAATTTTGGCCGGGCAGCCAGGCACATCAACGGGCAGGTGATTTTGTATGCCGACAAGATGACCGATTCGATGAAACGTGCGATTGACGAAACCACCCGCAGGCGCGCGATTCAGGAAGCTTACAACAAAGAACACAATATTTCCCCGGTTGGAATTGTCAAAGCCGTCCATGATATCACCGAACGCCTGGCAAACACCGGTGCGGCGGAAGGCAAAAAGACCCACAAAACGGCCCGGGAATTGGCAGCTTCGATGGAACAACGCGAGCTTGAGCGCTTGATTAAGGAACTCGAAAATCAAATGAAAGCCGCCGCCAAAGAGCTGGAATTTGAACGCGCCGCCGCCCTGCGCGACCAGGTTTATGAAATGAAAGCGATTATGGTCGAAAACAGCAATTTGCCGGAATGGAAAAAAGCCGCCCTCTTGGCGGAGATGTAGTTTTTAAGGAAACAGGAAACAGGCGGGGTTGGGGCATATATCGGCAATCTGACGGATTAACAAAAAAGCCGGTCGTGTGACCGGCTTTCAATCTCAATTCAACTTCAATTCAAATTTTAGTACATTCCGCCCTGAGGCATTGCGGGAGCAGCTCCTTCGGGTTCAGGGATGTCCGTAATCAGGGCTTCGGTCGTCAAAATCATTGCTGCAATCGAAGCTGCGTTTTCCAAAGCACCACGGGTAACTTTGGCGGGGTCAATCACACCCAATTCAACCATGTTGCCATATTCTTCGCTCAAAACGTTGTAACCAATGTGATGGTTTCCGGATTCAGCTTGCTTCTGGCGGACGGTTTCGACGACAACTGAGCCATCTTTGCCGGCATTTTCAACAATGCGTTTCATCGGGACGATCAGGGCATTGCGAACGATATTGACACCAATCTGGGCGTCTTCCTGGTTGAGTTTGAGGTCCTTGAGGGAATCCACTGCGTTGACCAATGCAACACCACCACCGGGGACGATACCTTCTTCAACCGCTGCACGGGTTGCGGAGAGGGCGTCTTCGACACGATGTTTCTTTTCTTTCAGTTCGGTTTCAGTTGCGGCACCAACACGGATGATAGCAACACCACCGGAGAGTTTTGCCAAACGTTCCTGCAGTTTTTCACGGTCATAATCGCTGGTTGTGTTGTCAATTTCAGAACGAATCTGATCGATGCGGCCCTTAATGGCAGCACTGTCGCCTTTACCGCCAACAATGGTGGTATTGTCTTTGTCGATGGTAACTTTTTCGGCACGACCGAGGTCTTCGAGGGTTGCGTTTTCAAGCTTCCGGCCGGTTTCTTCAGAAATCAGGGAAGCGTTGGTCAGGATGGCGATATCCTGGAGCATAGCCTTGCGGCGATCGCCAAAACCGGGGGCTTTGACAGCAACGACGTTCAAAACGCCACGAAGTTTGTTCAAAACCAGGGCTGCGATTGCTTCGCCATCAACGTCTTCAGCGATGATGATCAGGTCGCGTTTGCCAATTTGGACCATTTTCTCGAGTAGAGGAACGATGTCATTGGCGGAGGAGATTTTCTTGTCATAAATCAGGATATAAGGATCGCTGATGTCAGCAATCATGTGTTCGGTATCAGTTACGAAATAAGCGCTGATATAACCACGATCAAATTGCATACCTTCAACATATTCGGTTTCAAATTCGAGGGCTTTGGATTCTTCAACGGTGATGACGCCGTCTTTACCGACTTTGTCCATAACGTCTGCAATCAAGCTGCCGATTTGTTCGTCCTGGGCAGAAATGGTGGCAACGTTGCTGATTTCGGCTTTGGTTGTAATGCCAATTGACTGGTTGTGAATTGCTTCCGAAACGACCTTGGAGGCAGCTTCAATACCGCGTTTGAGCAGCATTGGGTTGGCACCTGCGGCCAAATTTTTCAAACCTTCGGTCACGATTGCATGAGCGAGGACAGTTGAAGTTGTGGTGCCGTCGCCGGCGATGTCATTGGTTTTGGTGGCTGCTTCTTTGAGCAGTTGAGCGCCCATGTTTTCATAGGGGTCTTCGAGTTCGATTTCTTTTGCAACGGTAACACCGTCATGAGTAATGGTTGGGGAACCATATTTGCGGTCGAGGGCGACATTTCGTCCTTTAGGGCCAAGGGTGGTTGCGACTGCATTCGCAACTGCATCAACGCCGGATTTCAAATAACGACGTGCTTCATCTCCAAATACTAATTGTTTTGCCATAATTTATCTCCTTAAATAGAATTCTTAATTAAAGAATCGCGAGGATATCGCTCTCGCGCATGATTAACAATTTCTTGCCATCATATTTAATCTCAGTGCCTGAATATTTAGCAAAGAGAACAACATCACCCTCTTTAACGTCTAATTCGATGCGAGCGCCTTTATCATCACGATCGCCAGGACCAATAGCCAAAACAGTTCCTTTTTGGGGTTTTTCTTTAGCAGTTTCGGGCAAAACGATACCACCGGCGGTGATTTCTTCTTGTTCGATAGGTTCAATAACCACGCGACTTCCTAAAGGTTTCATTGAAATTGTCATTTTTTCCTCCGAAAAATTTTTTACATTTAATTTAGCACTCTCCAGTTCCGAGTGCCAAAACATAGTTTACGCCTCGGACGAGGCAAAGTCAAGATTAGTAAGAATTTCTAATGTATTTTTTACGTTTAAGCAGAGGTCGGTTTAGAATGAATGGGAAGCGATCATCGGCGAAAGAAGCGTTTGCAAAGTTTGCCAATAAAAAACTTGTGTTTATTCGTATTCAATTGAAATGATCTGCGTTTTTTCTTTGCCCTTCTTTATTAAATTTGCATATATTTTTATACGAATCGTTGACTTTGAGTGTGTAAAGGGGGTATTATATTAGCAATTGTTATCATATTTTTTATTATTATGCACATTAAAACAGGAGGTTTCATATGAGCGCAGTTATTATTTCTAGTATTATTGGCGCAATTGTCTTTGGAGTTATAGGCGTTTTTACCAGTGTACCGATTCATAATTATTTTATTGACCTTATTCCAGCTTTAACTCTGAATCCAACCGTTACCTTAGTCATAGTTATTGTTATATTTGCAATTATTGGCTATTTAATAACACCTTACATCACGATTAAACCTTTGCAAGCCTTAGCAAAGATTATTAAGGGTGCCACAACACAATCTCTCGTCGCCGGTCTGATTGGATTAGTGATTGGCTTGATAATTGCTGCCCTGATTTCGATTCCATTAAGGTTGTTGCCTCCCCCGTTAGATTCAATCCTAACGGTTGTGGCTATGTTGGGTTGTGTATATCTTAGCGTTTCGCTTTTAGTTACCAGACATGAAGATTTTTTCACCATGTTCAAAGGAATCAATCCGAAACTTGGTAAAGATAAAGATGGAAAAACGCGGATCGAAAGCGAACGGCGCATTTTAGTTGACACAAGCGCGATTATCGACGGCCGAATTGCCGAAATCGCTAAAACCGGTTTCTTGGGTGGTAGCCTGGTGGTTCCGCGTTTTGTACTCAATGAACTACAGTTTGTTTCCGATTCCGCTGACAGTTTGCGCCGCCAACGCGGCAGACGCGGTTTGGAAGTTTTGGCAGAATTGCAAGAAAATCATGATGTACCGGTTATCATCAACGATATTGATGTTGAAGGTGTCCGTGAAGTTGACGAACGTCTGATTATCCTCGCCCAACAAATGAACTGTCCAATTTTAACCAATGATTTCAACCTCAACCGGGTTGCAGATTTGCAGGGTGTCAAAATTCTGAACATCAACGACCTTTCCAACGCAGTCAAGGTTGTCCTTCTCCCCGGTGAAGAATTTACGATTGAAGTGATTCAAGAAGGCAAGGAATACCAACAAGGTGTCGGCTATCTTGATGACGGGACGATGGTTGTTATTGAAAACGGTCAGAAGTATTTGAATAAATCGATCAATGTAACGGTTACAAAAATCCTGCAAACTTCCGCCGGACGGATGATTTTTGCCAAACCAATTACAGAACATTAGGAGCAAGCTTGGCACTCAAAATTTACAACACACTTAGTCGATCGAAAGATGAATTTGAACCAATTGAGGCGGGCAAGGTGCGCATGTATGTTTGCGGACCAACTGTTTATGCTGATGCGCATCTTGGGCACGCGATGTCTGCCCTGGTTTTTGATATTACCCGCCGATATTTAATCTACCGCGGTTATGAAGTGCGTTATGTGATGAATTTTACTGACGTGGATGACAAAATCATCAACAAAGCCAATGAATTAAAGGTTGATCCCTTCAATTTGGCTCAGCAATATATTGATGGCTACAAGCGCAATTTGGCAGATTTAAACATTATGCCTGCCACGGTTAATCCACGCGCCACTGAAGACATGCCACAAATTATTAAAATGATTGAACAATTGATAGCGCAAGGCGATGCCTACGATATCAACGGCGATGTTTTCTTCAATGTCGAAAGCGATGCAGATTACGGCAAGCTGAGCGGGCGTTCGCTTGCAACCATGAACGCCGGATCGCGCATTCAGGTGGACGAACGCAAAGAACACCCGATGGATTTTGCGCTTTGGAAGTCTGCCAAACCGGGGGAACCTGCCTGGGACAGCCCTTGGGGTCCCGGTCGGCCGGGTTGGCATATTGAATGCTCGGCGATGAATATGGCTCATCTCGGTGAAGAGATTGATATTCACGGTGGCGGAAATGACCTTATCTTCCCTCATCACGAAAACGAAATCGCTCAGACTGAATCCATCACCGGCAAAACTTTTGCCCGCTATTGGATGCATAACGGCATGATGGGTTTGAAAGACGAGAAAATGTCTAAATCTGCCGGAAATATGATCACAATCGATCAATTTTTGAGCGAACATCCCGCTGACGTGATGCGTTTGTGGGTTTTGAACGGTTCCTACCGCAGCCCGCTGACTTACAGCGAAGCAATTATTGAACAAAACACCCAAGCCTGGAAGCGCCTTTTGAGTGCTAAAAAACCGGCACTGCCTTCCGCGAAGGGACTGGCTGAAGCTGAAATGCAAAAACTGGTCGAAGCCGGCGAAGAAGCACGAAAGGCTTTTATCGAAGCCATGGATGATGATTTTAACTCCGCTTTGGCAATGGCAGCGATTCATGAATTGGTCAAACAAATCAATCAAGCGCGAACAGACGGAGCAAGCGATGAGCAGCTCGCCACAGCGCAGGCTGTTTTCAATGAGCTAACCGGTACGCTGGGCTTAACTTTGGAAGAAGAAGCCGGTGCAGAGACTTCTGCTGATGCTTTTATTGACCTATTGGTATCTTTGCGACGCGATTTGCGCGCAGAAAAGAACTGGGCAATGTCCGATAAAATCCGTGACGAACTCAAAAAGCTTGGTGTACTGCTTGAAGATAGTAAAGACGGAACCAGCTGGAGCTGGGAAAACTAATGCGCGAATGGCTCACCGGTCGAAACGCTGTTTATGAAGCTATGCGCAGCAAGCGCAGGCACTTTTTCGGGCTGCTGGTTCAGCAAGACTTGAAAATCGAAGGACGTTTGAAAACAATAGTTGATTTAGCCGAAAAGCTGAATATCCCTGTGCGGGTAGCAAACAAGCAACAACTCGGTCAGTTAGAACGAAACCATCAAGGTGTTGCCCTCGAAGCGAGTGCTTATCCCTATAAAGCGCTTGAAGATTTGATTGCGCACTCTAAAAATCAAAACGAGCCGCCTTTTTTCTTGTTGCTCGACTTAATTCAAGACCCTCAAAATCTCGGTTCACTTTTGCGAACGGCCGAGCTGATGCACGTTCATGGTGTGATTATCCCCTCATCGCAAGCCGCGCAGGTTACGCCTGCGGTGGTGAATGCATCCGCCGGGGCAAGCGAGCATCTCTTGATTGCTCAATACAATCTGGTTCAGGCAATTGAGCGGCTCAAAACGCTTGACCTTTGGGTCTATGGTTTGGATGCCGGCGAAAGAGCAAAAACACCTTCTCAGTTGAAGCTAAATGGAGGACTTGCGCTTGTGGTTGGGAACGAAGGCGAGGGTTTGCGCAATTTGGTGCGTAAAAACTGTGACGAAATCATGCGCTTGCCGCAATTTGGGCAAATTGATTCGCTCAATGCAGCCGTCGCCGGTTCGATTGCACTCTATCTTGCCCGTCAATCCCGAGAAAACTGATTACAAGAAAATCAAGGTAACCAGCCAAAGGATAATCATTATTTGGCACAAAATAAAACGAAGGACAGCGGCTTTGCCATAACCAAAAGCCAATGTTTTTGTGCTTTCCCAGGCAGCCTTATTGTCATTTTCAAGGCGGACACGTTCAATGAGGTAAAGCACGCCCAAGGAAGCAGCCAAGCCGCCAATTGGTGTCAAGACTGTTCCGCCCACAAGCATAACCAGCATCACTAATCCGATTTCCCACCAGGGGACGCCTTTTTTTTGCGTCTCAGTAGCCCCTAAAATGTTATCCACGACAGAACCGACAAGCATGATGATGGTGTTGATGACAAAAATGGCAATTGTCAAGCCAAATTGCCAGCCTCCGTGGCTTTTATTGAATCCAATATAAATAAACCAAATTAATTGCCCAAGCCAGGTAACGGTCAAGCCGGGGAAAAAAACCAAAAGCAGCCCGACCAAACCAACCAAATTCAGGATTCCGCTTAGGGCAAGCATTAACCAGTGGAGCCAGGGTATTGCAGCCATCATTTTCGGATAACCTCAATCCCGCCCATGAACGGTTTCAAAACTTCCGGAATCCGGATGCTGCCGTCAGCCTGTTGATAAGTTTCCATAACGGCAATCAATGTGCGCGGTAAGCCTAAACCGGAACCGTTGAGCGTGTTGACAAATTGTAAAGCAGAACCGTCGCTGGGACGATATTTAATGTTGGCACGGCGAGCCTGAAATTGTCCGATGTTTGAAATCGAAGAGACTTCCAGCCATTCCTGACAACCCGGTGCCCAAACTTCGATATCGTAGGTTTTGTGCGAGCCAAAGCTTAAGTCGCCTGTCGACTGCAAGAGAATGCGATAGGTTAAGCCCAGCTCTGCGCAAGTGGCGGCAGCGTCTTTGACCATTTGGTCAAGTTCGGCTTCGGCGTTCTCGGGCAGGCAATATTTATACATCTCGACTTTGTCAAATTGATGGCCGCGTTTCATGCCGCGAACGTCTCTTCCGGCACTCATTTTTTCACGGCGAAAACAAGCGGTGTAAGCGGTCATGTTCATCGGCAGCTTGGCTTCATCGATTACTTCGCCCATCATGATGCCGGTCAAAGGCACTTCGGCGGTTGGAACCCACCAATAATCTTCCTCGTGATCGTGGTAGAGATTATCGGCAAATTTTGGCAACTGGCCTGAGGCAAACATAACCTCTTCGCGAACCATCCAGGGCGGGTAATACTCGCGGTAGCCCTGCCGGATGTGCAAATCGAGCATCCAGAAAATCAGGGCGCGCTCCAGGCGGGCACCGGCACCTTCAAGCACGTAATAACGCGTTCCGGCTAATTTCACACCGGCTTCAAAATCGACAATACCAAGCTCGGGGCCAAGATCCCAGTGAGGTTTTGGTTCAAAATCAAACTGCGGAATTTCGCCAATTGTGCGAAGAACGACGTTGTCTTTATCGTCCAGTCCAATCGGGACGTCTGGATCGGGGATATTGGGGAGGGAAGCAAGTTGAGTAGTTAAAACCGTTTCAAGGCTCTTGAGTTCTTCGTCTAAAGCGGTGATTGCATCGCCCAGCTTACGCATAGCAGAAATTTTCGCTTCGCGTTCGTCTTTGTCTTTCATGCGGCCGATTTCTTTTGAAACCGCGTTGCGCTCAGCTTTCTTGTTTTCTACATCAAGAATAAGGGAGCGCCGTTTCTCGTCCAGAGCGATGATTTCGTCTACCGGAGCGGGGTCCATATGTCTTTTTTGCAAGCTTTCCTTGATTAGTTCAGGATTCTCTCGAAACAATTTGATATCTAACATGCTAACCTCTGTTTAAAGCAATTTACTCGCACAATTGTACTCGATTAAATTCACACAGTTGGCAGATTGCAGTTGACGGATATGGGGGATGGGGATTAGTTAACAGGGCTAGGAAAAAGTATTGGCTTAGAAGATGCCCGTACTGTATATGTTGAGGAAAGCGAATCGACGATGCTCTGGCATACAAAATCTTGTCGACAGAAGCATCATCAAGCGCAACCAGATATGATTGGAATTATTCGCTAAGAGGTTTCTCGACGATATAAACATTCTCGTCGTCAACAATCTTCTTTTTAATAGCAACCAAATTCTTATTAATTTGGAAGCGGACAATCAACGCTTCGGATAAAATCCGAAAAAACAAAATGCCCACGACAATAACCAAGATGCCACCAAGTATTCCGCCTACGATAGTGAGAGAAAACTCGTCGCTTATGGAAGCTCCGAGAAAGCCAGCGAAAATCACGACGATACCACCGACAATTGAGAGAGCCATGCCAATGTAATAAAAGATTTTAATGAGAAGGGGGGTCAGCATTTTATCAAATTTAAAAATATCACTAAATTTCATTTCTACCTCTATAGAATAAGTTATTAAAGGAATTATAATCTATGAATAATATTGTTTTACAAAATTTTTATGGTGTATAGTGATAAAAATTTACGGACGCATGCCATTTTTGAACATGCCTTGTTCATCCTTAATCTCAAACAAGAAGTCAATCACACTGTGATGATAGTTAATGAATTCCCCGGCATCAACCATGCGATGGATAGCCTCTTTTGTCGTCCATTTGACTTCTGTAACTTCATCAGCTTGCAAGTGCAACTTCTCTAAATCAGGATTTAAAAAGAGAACATAAACGTCGTCAAAACCGGTTGGGAAATTAAAAGTAAACTTTGGGCGAAGATTGCTGAAATCCAAACTTAGTCCAAGTTCTTCCGACAACTCACGTTGGGCAGCTTGGGCGCTGGTTTCGCCTGCCTGGACGGCACCGCCAAGGCTAAAATCCCACAATCCGGACCAAGCTTTTTTGAGAGGGCTTCGTTTTTGAATTAGCATTTCTCCGGCTGAATTAAAAATGCAGACATGCACCACGACGTGATAAAGCCCGTCGGGCGGATTTTTCCCGCGAGCAATTTTTTTGCCACTTGGCAGGCGATTGCGGTCGTAGAGATCAAATTCTTCCATCTATCCTCATCTTTTTCAGCTTAGCCAATTCTAACATCAGACGACTCCCCATCGGTTATAATCGCAACATGTCAGAATGCCAAAAAATTGTCATCATCGCGGATACACATCTGGGCGACCGCACCGACAAACTCGAACCAAGCCTGCTTAAAGCCATTCGAAATGAAAATCCTGCGCAAATTTTGCATGCCGGTGACGTTTGCAAGCCGGAGGTTATCGCAAGCCTGAGCGAAATCGCCCCCACATTAGCCGTGCAAGGCAACCGCGACTGGTTCCTCGGTTATAAACTTCCAAAAGAAGAACGGCTTGAAGTAAATGGTCTGAAAATCACGCTGGCACATGGGCATTTTAGCATTTGGGAGTGGTTTTGGAATTATGTCTACCTATTTTTAACCCAAAAGCCGCATACAAACCGTTTCTTCCAGCAAAAATTGGCAAAACTCTATCCCGAAGCGGATATTATCGTTTATGGACATCTTCATTATCCCTATGATGAAATGATGGACGGCAAGCGCTTTCTCAACCCGGGTGTTGGCTACCCGGAAAAGCGGAATAATTTTCGACCGACTTATATCGTTTTGACAATCGAGCCGGATGGAAGCTACCAAACAGCCTTGAAATCCGTCATCGCGGAAGCATAGTGGCTGTATAATCAGGCTATGGTAACTTCAACTTTAATTCAATCTCCCCAAAACCCGAAAGTGCAATTGGTTCGCGCCTTGATGAACCAAAACAAAGCCCGCCAGAAGCATCAGGCTTTTGTGGCGGAGGGTGTCCGGCTTTTGGAAGATGGCTTGAAATCAGAAATGCCTGTCAAGTTTATTTTACAGAAAGAAAACCCCTCAGCCCGGGCAGAGGCATTTTTGAGCACTCTGGATTCTGAGCAGTGCGAAATCCTACTTGTCGAAGACCAGCTTTTTGATTCATTGAGCGGGACGGAGCATTCACAGGGAGTTTTGGCTGTCTTTGAGATGAAAGCTTTCGATCTGCCGGAAGAGCCAAATTTTATTGTCATTCCTGACCAATTGCGCGACCCGGGCAATCTTGGAACAATCTTACGTTCTGCCGAAGCTGCCGGTGCTCAGGCGGTCATCTTGCCGCCCGGGAATACGGACGCTTTTGCTCCGAAAGTGGTTCGGAGCGGGATGAGCGCTCATTTTCGTTTGCCGATTCAGCATTTACCCTGGGAATTTATTAACCATTATATAGAAGAGATGGCTGTTTTTCATGCAGATATGGCTGGGGAGCAAACTTGTTGGGAGGCGGATTTTACTCAGCCTTTGGCTTTGTTGATTGGCGGTGAAGCGGAGGGCATCAGCCCGGAAGGGGCTGCTTTGGCAAATTTTAGCGTGCGCATTCCTATGGCGGGGAAGACCGAATCCTTAAATGCGGCGATTAGTGCAAGTTTGTTGATGTTTGAAGTCGCCCGACAACGGAGCTGTTAATCCCCAAAGTCCTGGACTTGCTTAAAATTCACCAGAACCAAATTCCCGTCGCATTCGCCACTAATTGAGAGACTGACTTTTGCGGAAAGTGGCTCTCCGTCTTCGTCAAACAGCTGTAAGGAAAGCGAACTGCTTTTAATCTGTTGATTATCCAAAATAAAGCCAAAAGCGCTTTGCCCAAAGACGGTGATTTCACCTGACTGGCTGCTCATGTCGACGCTTCCGCCACCATAAGTGCCGCTTAGTTTGACGGTCAAGCCTTTTAGGGGTGATTCGCGCAAATCCCAAACCTCACCACCGATAATCAAGTAATCTTCGCACTGATATTGGCTGTAAAACATGGTGTGAGGGAAGGTGCCAACCAATTGGGAGACAAAAGCCATTGCCCGTGGTGTGGCTGTTTTCGTGGGAATGACAACTTTGGTCGGCAAGGGGGTTTCGCTCGGAGTGATGCTTACTTGAGTTGCCGTTGGGGTTGACTCCTCATAGCCTTGGGGCGTAATGAAGTAATTCATGGTTGATGTTGAGAGGTTTTCTGCCGGTGGGGTAATTTGTTCATCAAAGGGGGAAGAAATTTTCCCCGTAACCAATAAAACCACCACAAGCACTACCGCAATCAGAAATAAGACTGCCAAAATACCACCGCAACCGCTTTTTTTCTTCGGTGGAAGCTCATCAGACTTGCGAACAGCCATTGGGCGGTTAGACCCAGTCTGGTAGTTTTGTGTGCGGCGGTTCTGGTTCATGGCAGATTCACCACAATTTGGGCATTTGCCAAGGCATCAGCCAACCAGTTTTCAAGCGCGCTGTTTTGAAGCGAAAGCCGGGCATCGGTAGTTAGCGCATGTTCGGTTTCATGTTCAAGCACAAGCAGGATGTGATAGCCGATTTCAGATTGAATTACACCGGAATATGTTCCCGGTTCAAGCGAAAAAGCAGCGGCTTCGACCTCAGGATAAAGCAAATAGCCCCGTGGGAACCAGCCTAATTCTCCGCCGGATTGCGGACTGGCATCCCAGGCGAGTTTGTTAAAATCGGTGCCGATTGAGAGATTGGTGAGAGCGGCATTCGCTTCCGCTTCGGTGTATGTGAAAATTTGTTGGGCGCGGACTTGCTCAACGCTATCGGGCACGCTTTGAATAATCAGGTCGCGCATTAAAGCCGCTTCCATTGAGAGTTTGAGCGCCAGACGAAATTCACTTTCGTCAAAATGGTTTTCTTGCATCCAGGCCATCAGCGCATCAGAACTGCCAAGTTCGCTGATAAGCATGTCTATTCTGGCTTGGAGCTCTTCGTCACTGACCGAAAGACCGTTTGCGTGGGCTCCCTGAACCAAGAGTTGTTGCTCAAAAAGGTAGTTCAATACGCTTTGCTTGATTTCTTCATCACTCGCTGCTTGTTCCAAACCGATCTGGCTGTCTCTGTAGCGGGCGAATTCGTTATTATAATAATTGACCGGAATGCTTTCACCATTGACCATGATTGGCGAGGGCTCTTCGGTTGCAGTTGGCAAAACCTCCGGCTCAGTGGTTGAAACCTGAGCGGAGGGTAATTCGACAACTGCTTCCGTTTCTTCAACAGGTTCAGGCTGATTGGGAGTGCATGCCCAAAGCAAGCTTCCGGATATCAGAATAAGAACGAACAAGCTGATGATGGAATGAAATCTTTTTTGCATGCTTCTATTATACCAATTCTTTCGATGACAGCTTGAAAAAATTAACAATCTGCAGCTTCCAGAATGACGTTTCTCGGATGGGTCCCTTTCTCTGTCCAATTGTCGCCCAAAAACTTCCGATAATAAGTTAAAATCGTGGTATCAATAAGGATCAACAACAAGTGAAAACCCGAGAAATGAGAGGCAATTATGTCTGATGATATCCCCGAAGTAAATGCTGGACGGCGCAGGAAGACCAGCAGTCCTCCCAGCGGACAAGCGCAAAAACCAACAAGGCCAAGCACCACTTCCCGCCCATCCTCCGGTGGTGGGATTGGTATGACCCCACCCCCGACTTCCGGTTCGGGCAGTAGCGGAAGCAGTTCTTCCGGAGGCTCCGGCAATTTAGGAGGCTTAGGTAGTTTGCTTGGTAGCATAGCCGCTGGTTCAGCTAGTGGAAGAGGACAACGCAAAGGTGGATGTGGATGTGGCTCGATTATCGGTATCGTGGTGGTAGTTTTAGTTTTACTTTTCGCCATGCAGATGTGTTCCGGTGATGATTCTCTATTCTCTGATCTTGATAGCGATGAGTTCGATTCGCAGGTTGAACAACCAAGCGATATTCAAGCTCTTTCGCCAACTTCAACTCGCTGGCCCACCGCCTTGCCCCAAAGCAATTCGGGAAAAACCTGGCTGGTGATGCTCTATCAGGATGCCGATGATGAGGCTCTCGAACAAGATATTTTGTTGGACTTTAACGAAGCCGAAATGATTGGCTCAACCGATCAGGTTATCATTGTCAGTCAGCTCGACCGCCATCGCGGTGGCTATAGCGGTGACGGCAATTGGTCAACAACACGTCGTTATCTGGTTACTTACGACAATGATTTGAATAAGATTGGCTCGGAATTAATTGCCGATTTGGGCGAACTCAATATGGGATCGGCCGAAACTTTGGTCGATTTTGTCAGTTGGGCTGCCAGCAGTTATCCTGCCGATAACCACGTTTTGATTATGTCGGATCACGGCATGGGCTGGCCCGGCGGTTGGTCTGACCCGGCTCCAAGTCAACGCGACAATAGCAGCAATGCTCCTATACGCAGCGCTTTTTCTGATGACATTCTCTATCTAAACGAGATTGAGGCTGCGCTGAAAG
>JAGOIM010000148.1:0-2228 GCA_017995665.1 Anaerolineaceae bacterium
GGATCGGCTGGGGTCAGGGCTGGGTCGCTGGAGGGTTCTTTTGTGGCTGATTCGGGAAAGGGTTCAGCATTAGGGGTCGTACCCTTGGGGCCTGCCCATCCTTCCGATGCTTCAGCCGGGACACCTTCCGCAACCGGTGCGTCCTGGGTCAAATCGAGTTTATAGCTGGAATAATCCATATCGGCCATCTGGCTGTAAAGCGTCCAGCGGCGGTCAGAATCGATCTCAGCCTTACGCATCAATTCTTCAGCGCGTTCCTCATCTTGGCGGAGCAACATGCGGTAGCGGTTTTCATTGTATGCATATTCAGAAACTTTAACAGTCGGTTTCTTAGAATCGAGCTGCAAGGGGTTCTTTCCTTCTGCCATCAAACGGGGATCGTAGCGATAGAGCACCCAGGCACCGGAATTGACCGCTAATTTCTGCTGGACCAAGCCCATCTTCATATCAATACCATGATTGATACAGTGGGAGTAAGCAATAATCAGGGAAGGTCCGTCATAAGCATCAGCTTCGTTGAAAGCTTTCAGCGTCTGAGCGTCGCTGGCACCCATTGCAACCCGGGCAACGTAGATATTGCCGTAGGTCATGGCAATCATGCCCAAATCTTTCTTGGGGCGTTCCTTACCGTTGGCAGCGAATTTTGCAACCGCACCGATCGGGGTTGATTTCGAGCTCTGACCACCGGTGTTGGAATAAACTTCGGTATCCAAAACCAAAACATTGACGTTGTGACCGGATGCCAAAACATGGTCCAAACCACCGTAGCCGATGTCATAAGCCCAACCGTCACCGCCAATGATCCAAACAGATTTCTTGACCAGGTAATCAGCGATGGCTAAGAGTTGTTTCAGTTCGTCATCATCCTGACCTTCAAGTTTTGTTTTCAATTCGGCAACACGTTTGCGCTGGGCATTGATGCCGGCTTCTTCGCTCTGGTCGGCATTCAGCAAAGCTTCAACCAGTTCACCACCGATGATATCGGCGTGTTTGCCAACTAATTCGCGGGCAAATTCGGTTGATTTATCCACAGAAAGGCGCATACCTAAACCAAATTCTGCGTTATCTTCAAACAGAGAGTTTGACCAGGCGGGTCCTTTACCTTTTTGGTTGACAGCCCAGGGTGTGGTCGGTTGGTTACCGCCATAAATGGAGGAACAACCGGTCGCATTTGCGACAACCATGCGATCACCAAAGAGTTGGGTTGCCAATTTGACATAGGGAGTTTCGCCACACCCACCGCAAGCACCCGAGAACTCAAAGAGGGGCTCGAGCAGCTGGCTGTTCTTGATGTTGGTCGGTTTAATCGCTTCGCGGTCAATCAAAGGCAGATTGAGGTAGAAGTCCCAATTTTCAACTTCGCTGTCGCGAATAGGAGCCTGTGCGCCAAAGTTGATTGCATGGCGGGTAGGATCAGTTTTGTCTTTTCCGGGGCAGTTTTCAATACAAAGTCCACAACCGATACAATCTTCGGGTGCAACCTGAACCGTCCAGGAATAACCGTCTTTGAAATCACGATGGCTTGAAGCTTTGCTCTTGAAAGTCGCAGGAGCGTTTTCAAGCAATTCGGTTGGGTAAATGTTGGTTCGAATCGCTGCATGAGGGCAGACAAAGGAACAACGACCGCATTGAATACAGAGGTCAGGTTCCCAAACCGGAATTTCGAGGGCAATGTTTCGTTTTTCCCATTTGGTTGTGGCGGAAGGATAGGTTCCATCAGCAGGGAATTGGCTTACCGGGATAGCGTCACCGTTGCGGGCAATCATTTCGCCCAAAACTTCTTTCACGAAAACAGGAGCATTGGCAGGAACCGGTAATCTGCGACTGTGCTTGCTGGTGACTTCTTGGGGATAGTTGACCTGAATCATGTTCGCAACTGCCTGGTCGACAGCGTGGAAGTTCATCTGAACAATTTTCTCACCCTTCTTGCCGTAAGTATGCTCAATTGAGCCCTTGATTGCGGCAATAGCTTCATCAGCCGGCAAAACACCACTGATAGCAAAGAAACAAGTCTGCATAATCGTATTGATACGGTTACCCATACCGGTCGCTTCGGCAACCTTGTAACCATCAATGATGTAGAACTTGATTTTCTTGGCAATCATGTCTTTTTGCATTTCAACCGGTAAAGTATCCCAAACTTCTTCGGGGCTCGAAATCGTGTTCAACAAGAAAACAGAACCCGGGCGGGAGTACTTCAGCAAATCGAAGCGGTCAATAAAGCTCAC
>JAGOIM010000148.1:2328-3998 GCA_017995665.1 Anaerolineaceae bacterium
GCACCGGAGCCCATAATCACGACAACGCGATCGGCATCTTTGGCACCATAATATTCAACCAAATGATATTGGCGACCGGTCAAATCGGCAAAACGATCCATTTCTTCCTGGACGATGCGAATTGCTTCCGGGTAGAAGCGGTTGACAGTTTCGCGACCCTGGAAGTAGGTGTCGGGGTTTTGTGCGGTACCGCGGATGAAGGGGGTATCCGGAGACAAAGCGCGGGCACGGTGTTCGAGAATTGATTCTTCATCAATCATTGCGCGCAGGTCGTCATCTTCCAGGCGTTCGATTTTGTTGATTTCGTGAGAAGTGCGGAAACCGTCAAAGAAATGAACGAAAGGAATGCGAGAGCGCAAAGAAGCGGCTGTGGCGATCAAAGCGGTATCTTGAGCTTCTTGAGCATTGTTGCTGGCAAGTAAACCCCAACCGGTTTGGCGGACAGCCATAACGTCAGAATGGTCGCCAAAAATGGACAATGCCTGAGCGGCCAAAGAGCGGGCGGAAACATGGAAAACAGCCGGGCTAAGTTCGCCGGCGATTTTGTACATGTTAGGAATCATCAATAACAAACCTTGGGAGGCTGTAAAAGTGGTCGAAAGTGAACCGGCTTGCAGTGCGCCGTGAACTGCACCGGCAGCGCCACCTTCGGATTGCATTTCAACAACAGTCGGCACGGAGCCCCAGATGTTTTTCACACCTTCGGCAGCCCATTGGTCTGCAAATTCACCCATGCCGGAAGACGGCGTGATTGGGTAAATGGCGATTACTTCGTTGAGACGATACGCCACATGGGCGGTCGCCTCGTTGGCATCGGTCATTACCATTTGACGTTTCATTAGTTTATCTCCTGTTCAATAATAAAGGACTTCTCGTTCTCTATTTTCACGTAGTAAAACAGAACTGCCTGGTTCGCAGCCCCATTAGCAATATTGTAACCCGAATGCTCAAATTTGGGCAGGGCATTTCCCGGAATTGCCATATTTTTCACAATAGGACATTTCTATCTTGCCAACTATAGGACAATTGTCATTAGTTTTGTCACAGGCCCCTGCCCTTTATTTGTAGAAGTAAAAATAGACTATAATGCATTTAAAGTTTTAAACTTTTTGAGGTTCAAAATTTATGGAAAACATCACAATTAGCATCGTTACTTGCACTTACAATAGCGAGCTATTTCTTGAAAAAGCTTTAAGAAGCATTGAAAGCCAATCTTATCTGAAGATTGAGCATGTCATTAATGATAGCTTTTCTACAGATTCAACTTTGCAGATAATCGACGCTTACATCGAGCGAAACAAAGATCGCTACCCAATCAAATTTTTCCAATCTGAGCCAAATGGGGTGGGTAACGCGCTCAATGTCGGGACCCAAATGGCGACCGGGGATGTCATTCATTATTTACATTCCGACGATTACTATTTAGATAACAAAGCCCTCGAAAGAGTGTCTGCATATTTTCAGGATAATCCTAAAAATAACTGGGTAACCGGCAACTTCCTAATTGAATTTGCGGGCAGAACGATTGTCCTTCCCCAAACGCTGCTCCTGCGCGCTTACCCGGAGATTGCCATTTCTGCCATGAATTTCATCTCCCACGAAAACACCTTCATGAAACGTGAATTTGTCAATCAATATGGAGGATATAACGAGGGCAAGGACGAAGTTGT
>JAGOIM010000022.1 GCA_017995665.1 Anaerolineaceae bacterium
TATGCCATTCGAAAGAAACTAAAAGCGGCTGGGCTGGAAGGAGTCGAGTTAGCAAATATAGTCAATCAAGGATATTGCATCAGAATATTGCCTTCTTAAACCTTAACTTCACACGGATTTGACATCCAATGCAGTAATATTTCAATTAACCTCATTAATAGGAACTGATTTATTATGACAAATAATAGAAATAAGCCGACCTTCAAATCGCAGTTGTTGCTCTATACAACGCTCTTACTACTCTTGCTTGGCATCGCCTTGGTAACGACCTTGTCTTTAGTGAGCAATTCAGTTATCAAGGACGAGGTTCCTTTATTTTATTTAGAGCCTGATAAAGCAGACAATCCTATAGTAGACGAACCCTCCGGAACTCAGAACCCAGATCTGATTATTTCCGAAGAAAGCATTCAGAATGTTATTGTTAAAAGGTTGGAGTCGAAATTACTTCGTTGGTTTATTCTTATCACCGCTGGATTCATTCTTGCATTTCTTTTTGGAATAAGTTGGATTAGCAATCAAATATCAAAGCCGATAACAGAACTAACAGAGGCGGTATCATCCCACGATCCTCTAAAAAATATTGACTCCACATCCATCCCTAAACACCTTGAATCTGCGAATCTGCAGGAGGCGGTCCTTTCCAAGATAAAAGAACTCGAAGATTTAGTATTACAACAACAGGAGTTTGTCTTGGATACTGCGCACGAATTTCGGTCTCCTGTAGCAGCCATAAGAATGAATCTTGACTTGATTCTACAGGAAAAAGCAACTATGGCACCAGAACTACTTGAGAGCATCGTCTCTCTGGATAATTCAACCATTAGGTTAGAAGCGCTCCTAAACCAATATAGATTGTATATGTGTAATGATCAAATATATCACCCTGAAAAAATCGAGATAAAACCTTTGGTGTATGAATGTATCGGAGTTCTCCAAGACAAAGCCAAAAATAATCAAGTGTTGGTTTCATATGACTCTGATGATATAAGTTTAATCTATTCGGATAAAGCCATATTACAAACAATTCTGATAAACCTGATAGATAATGCAATTAAATACAATCGACCGAAGGGCAAGGTCAATATAAAGGTAAGCGTCAGCCAGGATTGGTATGAGTTCTCTGTAGAAGACAACGGCATTGGGGTTTCTCAAGACGATTTACCTTATATATTTGACAGATTCTATCGAGTAGACAAATCCAGATCAAGGAAAACCGGGGGTACTGGCTTAGGCCTTGCTATTGTCAAGTCCCTCGTAGAGTGCGCTTCAGGACGCATCAACATTCACAGTGAGATTGGCAAGGGAACGATTGTCCGCTTTTTCATCCCAATCTTCGATCATGTAGTAGGTTAAGTTAAATACAAATTATATTCCAGAGCCTATACCTATTTCTGAACCCAAAAAGGTAAAAGGTTTTGTCCAGAAAGCAATATTGAAGATGCTTTCCTTGAAGCCTACAAACTCTTGAATGGAATGATAAGGCAATTGTTGATGAATTCCTCTCTCTAACTGAAAGCACTCTCTCGAAAGATAATGTATAGAAAACCACCAAAAAGATTGAGAATATTCTAAAGTTCCCGCTCCCCGTTTCCTGCTTCCTGTTATTCTTTTGGTCGAAACAAGGAATGGAACCAGTTCATCCCGCCAAAGACGAGCCAAATGCTTCCGCCAAAAAGGACACCAAAGAGTATGCCGCGGCCCCAATCGCCGCTTCCCATGATGATATTGGCAGCCACGAAAATCGCCATCGCAATGCTTAAAATAGTGATCACGAGTATGCCGGTTTTTTTCTGAATCCAGGGCTTACGGAGTTCTGCTTCGTTAAATTCTTGCTTTTGATTGCCATTGCCTTTTTTTCGTGCCATAACTTTTCCTCATCTCAGAATTTCAGGATTTTTTTTACTTTGTTTAGTTACCAAGGGCGGAATCCACCTTTTGGGATGGATTCCGCCATCGTTATCCGGGTTTAGTGCCAATTATTATCTTAACCTAAAAAGGCAAAACCCGTTTTATTTAGCAAGTCAGTTTGCTATTCAACCCAGTCGAAGGTACGGGTAACAGCTTTCTTCCAACCCTTATAGAGTTTTTCGCGCGTGTCCGCATCCATCTTGGGTTCCCATTCCTTATCCTTGCCCCAATTGGCGCGTAGGTCTTCCACCTTTTCCCAGAAGCCAACCGCCAAGCCGGCTGCATAGGCAGCACCGAGAGCGGTTGTTTCGGCAACGGTCGGGCGAATGACGGGTACACCGAGGATATCAGACTGGAATTGCATCAAAACTTCGTTGAAGACCATGCCGCCGTCAACTTTCAGAGCGGTCAGATCGACACCGGAATCTTTGTTCATTGCTTCCAAGACTTCGGCTGTTTGATAGGCGGTTGCCTCAAGGACAGCTCTTGCCAGATGACCGGCGTTGATATAGCGGGTCAGACCAACAATTGCACCGCGGGCATCGCTCTTCCAATAGGGTGCGAAGAGTCCGGAGAAGGCAGGAACAAAATAAATTCCGCCGGAATCTTCAACGGAATTTGCGAGCAATTCGATATCGGAGGATTTTTCAATCATCTTCAAATTGTCGCGCAGCCACTGCACCAAAGCGCCGGTGATGGCAATTGAGCCTTCAAGGGCATAGACAGCCGGTTCGTTACCGATTTTGTAGCCGAGAGTCGTCAGCAAGCCATTTTTGGATTGAATCGGTTCGGTGCCGGTGTTCATGAGCATGAAACATCCGGTGCCGTAAGTGTTTTTGGCTTCACCGGGGCTGTAGCAGGTTTGCCCAAAGAGGGCTGCCTGTTGGTCGCCAAGGTCACCGGCAATCGGGATGCCATCCAGCTCGCCGCCTTTGCAATAGCCATAAACCTGGCTTGAAGCTTTAATATCGGGCAACATGGCGCGCGGAACGCCCAGGACTGCCAACATATCGGGGTCCCAATCGAGGGTTTCCAAGTTCATCATGAAAGTACGGGAGGCGTTGGTAACGTCGGTGATATGGACGCCGCCTTGTGGGCCGCCGGTCATATTCCAGATGACCCAGGTGTCGATGTTGCCGAAAAGAATTTCACCCTTTTCGGCACGTGCTAAGAGGCTCGGATCGTTATCGAGAATCCATTTGACTTTCATTCCCGAGAAGTAAGTTGCCAGAGGCAGGCCAACTTTTTCGCGGAAGCGATCCTGACCGCCGTCTTTTTCCAATTCGTTACAAATTTGGTCGGTGCGGGTATCTTGCCAAACGATAGCATTGTAGACTGGTTTACCGGTTAGCTTGTCCCAAACAACGGCGGTTTCGCGTTGGTTGGTGATGCCGATGGCTTCAATTTCTTTGACGTCCAGGCGGAGCTTATTGATTGCACCGGTGATGACGTCTTTTGTGGCTTGAATAATTTCGAGCGGATCGTGTTCTACCCATCCCGGTTTGGGAAAGATTTGCTCGTGTTCTTTTTGATCGTAGCCGACCACTTTTCCGGCATGGTCAAAGACCATAAAGCGGGTGCTGGTGGTGCCTTGATCGATAGCTGCAACATATTTACCCATTATTTCTCCTATTCTGTTTTCTTGTTCTGCCCAGCTGCCGAAAACGAAGCTTTGTTTTCGATCATCCGGCTCCTGCTTTGATTGAGTGGTAATTCAATTTGCTTGAGCCGGAAGACAGATGGGCAGTTTCAGGTTTATTAATCTTCTTTTGAAGGCAGGTTCTTGCTAATCAGCATATCATAGAGCCAGAAGCCGATAGGACCGGTAATTGCAGGAACCAGGACCGGAACAATTAGCCAATAGAATTGCGGATCAAAGAGATCCTTCGTTCCGACCAGGGCACCGAGTAAGCGAGGTCCAAGGTCGCGGGCAGGGTTGATTGAATAACCGGAGGGGCCACCAAGTGAGAGGCCAACTACCAGAACAGAAAAACCGACAATCAGCACCCCCAAGTTATCTTTGAGGCCGTTATTTTTAAGATCTCCACTGGCGGCAATGCCCCAGATCAGGATTAACGTTCCGAAAAATTCGGCGAGTGCTGCGGTGAGCATACTATATGGTTTCTCCAAAGCAGTCGTACCGGGTGCGGTTGACCAAACATTCGGCAAACCTGCATCAACCAAACCTTCGCGATAGACCAGATAAACTGCTGCGGCACCGAGGAAGGCACCAATCATTTGAGCAATGATGTAGGGAGCCACTTTTTCCCAGGGGAAGCCACGTCGGGCTGCCAAGCCGAGTGTTACCGCGGGATTGAGGTGGGCACCGGAAACGCCTCCGGAAACATAAGCAGCGATGATAACTGCAAATGCCCAACCGAAGGTAATGGTGTTCCAGCTATAGGCAACTTCCGCAAGTCGGGGAGCGAGAACTACGTTGGCGACAACGCCATCACCGAGCAAAATCAGGATAAAAGTTCCAAAGACTTCGCCGATTAATTCTTTTATTGTACTTTTTGACATGATTTAATCTCCTTTTAAAAATTTTAATAAAAAACGATGGTTGGGTAGAAGGTGAATGAAATTTTGCATACTTTCGATAGTGCCTCACTTTCCGGTTAGAAAACTTTCGGTTTAAGGAAAATAAAAAAAGCACAACTTTCTACCGGACTTGTCCAGGCAAGCCTTCGTGTAGAATAGTTGTGCAATCAATGGCTCGACCAAATCGGACCCCGTTTTACTTCCTTAGAATGTAAAAATGATTGATGTGCTTGGGCGGTATCTTCACGCCAATTATAAACTTACATTTAGTATAACATGAGTGAAATAATTAAGACAAAATAAACCCTATATATAAGGAATTAGGCTTATAATATTAATCTGATTTTCTTAGTCGGTGTATAATTTAATCCGGAAGGGAACTGCTTCAGATGGTTGCTTTACGCTATGTTGGTTTGTGTTCCCACTTTTTCAACCGGTGTTATTCTAATATTTTACGACCATTAGACGGACATTTCATTTTGTTTTCTTAGACCCAACGGAGGTGAATGTGCAAAATAAATACGACTACATCATAATTGGTGGTGGGGTGGTCGGTGCGATGATTGCCCGCTGGCTTTCACGTTACGAAGCAAAGATTTTATTAATCGAAAAAGAAGCTGATATTGGAATGGGTGCTTCCTCTGCCAATACGGCGATTGTTCACCCCGGCTATGACCCTTTGCCGGGATCTCTCAAAGCCTTGATGAATGTTCGGGGCAATCAGATGTGGGACCAGCTGGCAGGCGAGCTCAATTTCCCCTTTGAAAGAAGGGGTGATTTCGTCGTTGCCGTTGGAGATGAAGAAGTGCCTCTGCTCGACCGTCTTTGGGATCAAGGCAAGAAGAACGGCGTTCCGGGGATGAGAATGCTTGATGGGCCCGAAATGCGCTCACGCGAACGTGATATCAATCCCGAGGTAAGCGGTGCCCTTTGGGCAACCACCGGTGGGGTTTGCGACCCGTTTCAGGTTACGGTTGCCGCAGCAGAAAGTGCTGTTTTGAATGGCGTGACGGTCTTAATGGAAACCGCTTTTGAAGATTTCCTTTGGGAAGACAAGCGGATAATCGGCGTCAAAACCAACCGCGGTGATTTTTTCGCCCGCTGGACGATTAATTCTGCCGGAATTTATGCTGACGAAGTGATGCACAAAGCCGGTGTCCGTCCCGAATTTTTCATTAAAGCTCGCAGAGGTGAATATTTCATCTTCGATCGGGCGGAAGTACAAATTCACAACGTGCTATTCCCCGTCCCATCCAGTCGCGGAAAGGGAATTTTGGTTACCGGTACGGTTCACGAAAACACGATTGTCGGACCAAACGCGAACATCATCGATGACAAAGAAGATACTTCCATGACGAAAGAAGGCATGGACGAGTTGATTTCGGGTGCCCAAAAATTGGTACCCGGTTTGAATTTGAAAGCCTCAATCGCTAACTTTGCCGGTATGAGACCGATGGGGAATGGTCCCTGTTACACACCAGGCATTGTATATAACAACGATTATGTGATTGAAATTCCGGCGAATGTCGAAGGTTTTGTCAATTTGGGTGGAATTGAATCTCCCGGGCTGACCTCGGCACCGGCAATTGCCGAAATGGTGGTTGAATTGCTGAAGGATGCCGGTGAGGATCTGGTTGTCAAAAAAGATTGGGATCCGATTCGGCCTGGAAGACCGCATTTTGCCCATCTGAGTCATCAGGAACGCCAGCTGCTCTGCGAAGTTGACCCGCGCTTTGGCCGGGTGATTTGCCGTTGCGAAAACATTAGCGAAGGCGAGATTATTGCTGAAATTCACGCTCCAATTCCTGCCAAAACCTATGATGCCATCAAAAGGCGCACCTGGCTGGGCACGGGTCGCTGTCAGGGAGGCTTTGATATGACGCGTGTGGTGAATATTTTAGCGCGCGAATTGGGCGTTTTCCCTCTCGAAATTACGAAACGCGGACATAATTCCAACTATCTCTACCGAACGACCAAGAATGTGGAGGTGCCAGATGCTTATTAAGAACAAGTATGATGTTGTCGTCATCGGCGGCGGACCCGGCGGACTGGCAGCGGCGATTGAAGCCAAAAAAGCCGGAGCAGAAGATGTTTTGGTGATTGAACGGGATGTTGAGTTGGGCGGAATTTTGTTGCAATGCATCCACAACGGCTTTGGCTTGCAAACTTTCAAAGAGGATTTGCCCGGTCCGGAATATGCTCAACGATTTATCAATGAAGCGAAATCGCTTGGCATAAGCTTTTTGCTCGACGCGATGGTGATGGATCTGACTTCGCAACGCAAACTCTACGTTTCAAGTCAGGATTTTGGCTATGTCGAAATTGATGCGCTTGCGATTGTTTTGGCGATGGGCTGCCGAGAGAAAACCAGACCCCAGGTTCGCATTCCTGGGACGAGGCCAAACGGTGTTTTTACTGCCGGAACAGCTCAGCGCTGGGTCAACGTGGAAGGCTATATGCCCGGGAAGAACTTTGTTATCCTCGGTTCGGGCGATATCGGCATGATTATGGCACGCCGCCTGACTTTTGAAGGGGCGCATGTTGAGCGGGTTTTGGAAATTCAGAGCTATCTTTCCGGTTTGAGCCGAAATTATGTGCAATGTCTGGAAGATTGGGATATCCCATTGCAATTGCAGCATACTGTCAAACGCATCATTGGGAAAAACCGGGTGGAGGCAATCGAAGCGGTTGGTGTTGATTCGCATTGGAATTATATTCCGGGCACGGAAGAGATTATCCCCTGCGATACGCTTTTGCTCTCGGTCGGTCTGATTCCCGAGAATGAACTTTCTAAAAAAGCGGGAGTTGCGATTGATCCGGTAACCGGCGGTCCTTATGTTGACGAAAAATTCCAGACGAATATCCCCGGTATTTTTGCCGCCGGAAACGTTGTTCATGTTTACGACTTAGTCGATTACGTTTCGATGGCGGGGGTAGGAGCGGGAAAGAGTGCGGCTGAGTTTGCCTTGGCTGAAAAAGAACGCTCCACACGCTATATTCCGCTGGTTCCCGGGAAAAACGTGCGCTATATCGTTCCGCATCGGCTTGATAAAAGAGCGCTGGAACTGGGCGATGTAAGTTTGCAAATGCGCGTCAGCAAACCGATTGAAGAAGACGTTTGGCTTGAAGTACGCAATGAAAACAACAGTATTGTCCGTCGTTCAGAACGTTATGTCCGACCGGGCGAAATGGTTACGATTGTGCTCAAACCGAATATGGCGGCTGAGCTGGAAAAATCCGACAGCTTGATTGTTGATATTTATCCAAAATCGGAGGTTTAACATGGAAGAAAAGAATTTTATCTGCACTGCTTGCCCGACCGGATGCCGATTGATTGTGCGAATGGAAGGCGATGAGGTGGTTAAGATTTTGGGTAACCGCTGCCGAAAAGGCGAAACATACGGAAGGCAAGAGGCAATCGCACCACAGCGGATGGTCGCGAGTACGGTTCGGGTTGCCAATGGCTTCCACCCCTTGTTGCCAGTTTATACCAAGGGAGCGATTCCAAAACGACGGATTGCTGAGGTCTTGGAGAAGATCAGGGCGGTTGAGGTGCAGGCACCGCTTAGCGCCGAGGACGTGATCATCAGCAATGTAATCGGGACGGGTGTAAACGTCGTCGCTAGCCGGGATATGCCGGCAAAAGAATAAAGTTTGCTTTACTACAAAATAGAGACCGGCATTCATTGAAAGTGCCGGTCTCTTTAAATTATTATTTTTTACTAAGTCTGGCTGCAAGGCTATCACCCAGCCACTGTACACCTTGGACAAGAATTAAAAGCAGTACCACGATTACCAACATCACATCGGTTTCATTGCGTATATAACCATAGCGAATCGCCAGGTCACCCAAACCGCCTCCACCAACTGCCCCGGCCATGGCAGAGTAGCCAACCAGACTGATGAAAGTTAGGGAAACACCCAAAATAAGCCCGGGCATTGATTCTGAAATGAGCACTTTGCTAACCGTCTGCCAAAGGCTACTTCCCATGGATTGGGCTGCTTCAATCAAACCACGTGGCACTTCACGCAAGCTGCTTTCGACAACTCTGCCAAAAAATGGCACAGCTGCAATAGTTAAAGGGACGATAGTTGCCGTCGGACCAATACTGGTGCCAACCAGGGCACGGGTGAAGGGTATCAACAAAACCAAAAGGATGATAAATGGAATTGAGCGGGCAAGGTTTACGATAAAACTCAAAACCCGGTTCAATCCGGGACGTGGAAGGAGCCCCTCTTTGTCGGTCAAAACTAACAGGACGCCAAGAGGAAGACCGAAGATGACTGTAAACAGAGTGGAAACTCCAACCATGTAAATGGTGATCAAACTTTCGTTCCAAAACCGGGGTAACCATTCTAAGATATTCATTTTCTCACCTCGACACGCAAACCTCGTTCTTGTAAAAATGACAAGGATTCAGAAACTTGTTTCCCTTTGAGCTCAACCTGTAGTTGCCCCACACGACGCTTGCCGATTTGCTGGATGTTGCCTCCCAGAAAGTTGACGTCCACCTCAAATTCTCGCACCATACTGGCTAAAATGGGTTCATCAGCAGCATCGCCAAGAAAAGTGATGGTAGCCTGGATTGCTTCAGGGTCGAGCAAAGCTTCCTGGATGGGTGGGAAGAAGGCTTTCGAAAGCTGGCTGTGTGGATCAGCAATCAGATCAAAAATTGGACCCGATTCCAAGAGATAGCCATTTTCAAGAATGGCAACATGATCGCAGACTTTTTTAACCACCTCCATTTGGTGGGTGATTAGCAGGATGGTAAGACCCAATTTTTGATTGAGGTCTAACAATAATTCGAGGATTGAATCGGTTGTGGCTGGATCCAATGCTGAAGTGGCTTCATCTGAAAGCAGGATCTTGGGATGATTAGCGAGTGCCCGGGCAATCCCGACGCGTTGTTTTTGACCGCCGGATAATTGGGCAGGATAAGCATTCGCCTTGTCTTCCAAACCAACCAGAGTGAGCAATTCTTTCACTCTGGCTTCTCGTTCAAGCTTTGAAAACCCGGCAATTTCAAGAGGATAGGCAATGTTTTCACTGCTGGTTCGCCGTGACAGCAGGTTGAATTGTTGAAAAATCATCCCCATCCCCTGGCGGGCTTTCCGCAGGGCTGCAGCATCAAGTGCAGTGATATCCTGACCGTCAACCCAGATTCTCCCTTTTTCAGGGACTTCAAGACGGTTAACGCAACGGATCAGTGTGCTTTTTCCGGCACCACTGGCACCCACAACTCCGTAGATTTGACCCGTTCCAACCTCGAGTGAAACATCATGCAAGGCGTGGACAGAAAATTTTCCGTCAAAAAAACTTTTTGAGACATTCTCCAGTTTAATCATGATGATTGCAAATGGCAGGGAGTTTTTGCTCCCTGCCATTTGACTTTCCTTATTTACCAAAAGCCGGTAGAACAGAACCAGCGTATTTTTCTTCGATAAAAGCTTTGACTTCCGGTGAAGTCAGTAATTTCACCAAAGCCAAAATCGCTTCATCGTTCTCATTGCCTCTTTTGACAGCCAGGATATTGACATAAGGGTTACTGTCGCCGGATTCCAGGGCTAATGAATCTTGCGAAGGGATTAACCCGCCTTCAAGAGCGTAGTTCCCATTGATTACTGCCAGTGAGGAGTCATCCAGAGCACGCACCAATTGTGCAGCTTCCAGCTCTACTATTTTCAAGTTTTTCGGGTTGTCGGCTATGTCTGCCACGGTTGCGCTGTAACCGGCATCCGGTTTGAGCGTTATAAATCCGTTTGCAACCAACAAATTCAATGCCCTGCCGCCATTGGTGTCATCATTCGGGATGGTGATAACTGCCCCATCCGGAACTTGGCTGAGGTCTGTAATCGTTTTAGAATAGATTCCGAGCGGCTCAATATGTACATTTGCAATTGAGACCAAATCTGTGCCCCGGCTCTCGTTAAAATTGTCGAGGTAGGGGACATGTTGGAAGAAGTTAGCATCCAGCGTGCCGTCATTTAGTGCCAGGTTTGGCTGGACATAATCTGTGAATTCAACGATTTCAATTTCCAAGCCTGCAGCAGCAGCCAGGTTGTCACGGATGTAAGCCAAAATTTCGGCGTGAGGGACCGGTGAGGCACCAACTTTTACCTTCAAAGTTGAGGTTCCCGTTTGTGTTTGAGCGGGGGTACAGGCAGTGATTGATAAGACTAAAATCAGACTGAAGCTGAGGATTGCAGTTAATCTTCGTGATAATAATGTTTTCATTTTTTCTCCAAATATTATGTAATTAATTGAAAAAGCCACCGCAGGTACGGTGGCTTAAGTTAGTATGTCTGTCACCGAACCTTCATGATAAGAAGTGCGGTGACCGTTTGTCCGTCAGGAGGTGGCTTGGCTCCCGGCGCACAAAACGTGCCACCGCCGGGGCATGACCATAAAATGAATCGAAGACAGTTGATTATTAATCATGTGCGGGATTATATGTGCTGGCTTGGCTTGTGTCAAGCGAAATTTTCAACTTGTATAATAGCAACTAGGCTATTTATGAAAAACAGTCCGAACCATCCTGCGATTAGCAACGAATGCGGGCAAGCCATTTCCCATATCTTTTCCTTGCAACAATGTTACGTCCGTAAAAATGTAACAAAACGCATTTTTACGGACGTAAAAGTGTGATATACTGCATTAATACGGACGTAAAAGTGTGATTAGTCCTTAGGAGGTGGCATATGAAGCGAAATGCGATGCAAGAGTTGATTGAATGGAAAGAGCGAAAGGGCAGGATGCCTCTTTTAATCCTCGGCGCACGTCAAGTGGGCAAAACCTGGCTCGTGAAAAAATTCGGAGAAGAAAATTTCAATCAGGTAGTCTATTTCTCCATGGATCAAAACCCTCAGCTTCGTGAAACCTTCGAACTGGATTTTGATGTTGAACGGATATTAAATACGCTCCAGCTGATTTCAAACAAGCGAATTGATGAAAACACCTTAATCATTTTTGATGAGATTCAGGAAATCCCTCTGGCAATTCAATCGCTTAAATATTTCCAGGAAAACCGACCTGAATTGGCGATTGTTGCTGCCGGGTCCCTTTTGGGGGTGGCTTTGCATGAGGGAGTTTCTTTCCCGGTCGGGAAAATTGAATTGATGCGCCTCTACCCCCTGAGCTTCCTGGAGTTTATGGATGCGATTGGAGAGAGCCGCTTTGCTGATTTGATTCGAACGGCTGATTTTGAAACGATTCGTATTTTTCGAGATAAGTTTGAGCGATTTCTTAAAGAATATTTCTTTATTGGTGGTATGCCGCAGGCAGTTCAGGCTTTTCTGAATGATCGGAATTTTGATGAAGTGCGGAGAGTTCAAAACAACATTGTCCAACTATATGAATATGATTTTTCAAAACATACGAGTGGCATTTTGTCTGAACGTTTGCGCCTGGTTTATGATTCCATCCCTTCCCAATTAGGAAAAGAGAATAAAAAATTTGTCTTTGGCCAAATTCGAAGTGGAGCACGCTCTAAAGATTATGAAGATGCCATTCAATGGTTAGTTGATTGCGGTTTGGCATATCGAGTCCGCCGGATAAGCAAACCGGGGCTTCCCATAAAAGCTTATGCTGACTTGCAAGCTTTCAAACTTTATGTCCATGATGTCGGGCTTTTATCAGCGATGGTGAATTTGGATGTTAAAACCATCGTTGAAGGCTCAAGTATTTTCGAGGAATTTAAAGGCAGTCTGACCGAACAATATGTTTTGTCTCAATTGATTTCTGAGCTAAAAATAGAGCCCTTTTATTATTCAGCTGAGCGTTCTACCGGGGAGGTTGATTTTGTGGTTCAAATTTCAGGAGAGGTCGTGCCAATTGAAGTCAAAGCTGAAGAAAACCTGCGGGCTAAAAGTTTGAAGGCTTATGTTGAAAAATACAAGCCACGAGTTGCGGTGCGCACTTCGCTTTCCAATTTTCATGAAGAAGCATGGCTGATTAATATCCCACTCTATGCCATCACCTGCCTGAAACAAATTGTGGAAACAAAAAGCGGGAAGTGAAAAACTTCCCGCTTATGGAATCTAAGATTCAAAAATCTATCCCATGGTCAAAGCCATAACGGCTTTTTGGGCATGGAGGCGATTTTCGGCTTCGTCGTAAACGACAGAGTTTGGACCGTCGATAACTTCGTTGGTAACTTCAATTTCGCGGTCGGCAGGTAAGGGATGCATGTAAATCGCATCTGATTTTGCCAGTTCGAGGCGGCGTTGGTTCATGATCCAGTCGGTGTAGGAATCTTGCAATTCTGTGCCTTTGACAGGATCGTCGGTGGTCAACAGGGGACCCCAGCTCTTGGCATAAATCACGTCGGCATCGTGCATGGCTTCGTCCATATCATGAACGATTTCGAAAGAGGTGCCGTGTTTTTTTGCTTCGTCGGCTGCCTGTTGTTCGATTTCGGGCATCAAGGGGAACTCTTTTGGATAAGCCAAAGTAACGTCCATTCCAAAACGGGGCATCTGAAGGATGAGCGATTGGGGAACAGAAATTGGCTTGAGGTAAGAAGCGGCATATGCCCAGGAAACAACAATCTTCTTTTTCTTGAGGTCGCGGCCTTTTTTCTCCATGATGGTCATCAAATCTGCCAAACATTGGAAGGGGTGATAGACGTCGCATTGCATGTTGAGGACTGGAACGCGGCAGTTTTTGGCGACTTCGTTCAGATAGTCATTGCCGATTTTCCAATCGCAATGGCGAATGGCGATGCCGTCAAAATAACGACCATAAATCTCACCGATTTCTTTAGCAGTGTCGCCATGGGAAATCTGAGTGGTTTTGCTTTCGATGAAAGCGCCATGACCACCAAGCTGAGCGATACCGGCTTCAAAAGAGCCACGGGTGCGGGTGCTGCTGAAGAAGAAGAGCATGGCTAAAACTTTGTCGCGCAGGTAGGCGTGCGACTCGTTGAGAGCGCGTTTGCGTTTTAAATCCCAAGCAACGTCTAAGACAGTTTCAACTTCTTCTTTGGAAAAATCCAAATCGCCGATTAGGTCTCGGCCATGTAGAAAGGTTTGCATTTTTTAAATCTCCTTGAGGTTTCTTTTTGTAATTATACATAGGAATTTGGAAATATGGGAAGATAGTATCACAAAAAACAATTCATATTATGGAACTTTCCCTGTCGGAATTACCATTATATTTCGGTTATAAAAAATTTTGCCGTTCTGTCCTGGGAAGGTCTCGCTAAGTTAGGGATTATTGAGCAATCGTGATTGGGACCTTCCCCTACCCTTGTATATAATACACGATTTGCAATGTTATATAAGAATTTTGATTAGTCCTTGAAGAAGATGATATTTTC
>JAGOIM010000149.1:0-1914 GCA_017995665.1 Anaerolineaceae bacterium
TCGGCAAAGGCAAACTGGACGAACTGAAACTCTTTGCCGAAGAGCTTGATGCGGATATCGTCATCTTTGACGATGAACTTTCACCACGCCATCAACGTGAACTGGAAAAAGAATTCTCGCAAAAGATCAAAGTTTTAGACCGAACCGCTCTGATTTTAGATATTTTTGCCCAACATGCGGACACACGCGAAGGCATGTTGCAGGTCGAACTGGCGCAATATAAATATCGTTTGCCCCGTCTAACTCGCGCCTGGACTCATTTGGCACGTCAGGCTGGTGGTGCAGCAGGCAGAAGCGGCAGCGTTGGTGGCGTTGGTCTTCGCGGTCCCGGTGAAACTCAGCTCGAAGTTGACCGCCGCGAAATCAACAGGAAAATCGTGAAACTTGAAGAAGAAATTGAAAAAGTTCGTCAACACCGTAACCGTCACCGCCAGCAACGCCGAAAAACCAACATTCCGGTTGTCGCTTTGGTCGGTTATACCAACTCCGGCAAATCCACTTTGCTAAACGCATTGACCGATGCCAATATCTATGTTGCCGATCAGCTTTTCGCCACGCTCGACCCCACCACCCGACAACTGGAATTACCCAGCGGCGAAACGGTTTTGCTTTCGGATACAGTCGGCTTTATTCAAAAACTTCCGACCGATTTAATCGCTGCCTTTCGGGCAACTTTGGAAGAAATCGCCGAAGCCGATTTGCTTCTGCACCTGATTGACGGCTCTCATGAGAATGCCGCAGACCAAAAGACAACCGTCCTGGAAACTTTGGAAGAACTTGAATCCGGCGAAATTCCGATTTTGACCATCTATAACAAAATCGACCTGCTCAATGAGA
The DNA here is from genome assembly GCA_017995665.1 of Anaerolineaceae bacterium. Taxonomy (GTDB): domain Bacteria; phylum Chloroflexota; class Anaerolineae; order Anaerolineales; family Anaerolineaceae; genus Mesolinea. The sequence continues at coordinate 838 of JAGOIM010000149.1, forward strand.
CGGATTTGGAAGAACTCAAAGAAAACGCAGACCCGCAAGCCCTCTTTATCAGTGCCAAAGAGAGACTTGGTTTTGAAGCCTTGGCTGAAGGAATCGCCAGTGGAATTGTCCAAAACTTCAAACGGCTTAGCGTTTTGTTACCCTTTAGCGAAGGCAAATTGGTTTCGATTTTCCACGAAAAAGGGCATGTCGAGACGCTTGAACATATTGAAGAAGGCGTAAGCATCACAGGCTTGCTGCCGATTGAAATAGTTTCCTTCTTTGAACCCTATATCCAGTAAAAATTCGCCCTGGTCTAGAAACCAATTTGAAAACCAGGGCACAAAAATAATTGATTAAACAAAAAAACCGGACAAAAAAGTCCGGTTTTTTGCACTGCTAATTATTTAAACGCTTCCATAATTGTTTTTACAATTGTGTTTGCATCACTATCCTTACCAATCTTTGAAATTGCCACTTGCACCTTTTCAAGAAATTGATTTGCAAATTTACTTTCTATAATCTTGTCGATCCAATCAACATCCTCAGTGGTTTTTTCACCGAGATAAATTTTCTCGAATATGTAGACAGCTGCTTCACCAAGCGAGGCAATGATTACACCCGCTACGATTGCATTTACTGCACTTGCAGCAAGATTAATACCGGGTATTGCTTTTAATGCTGATAAAGCCGTTTTAGCTGCAATACTAACGGTACCAGCTTCAAGCATTCGATTAATCATATTACTTGATTGGTTATCTTTATTTATCCCATATGTTTTTGCAAGTTGATTAAACATCATCATCTCGATTGGTCCAAGAATCAGCGCATCGGAGAAAGGCACAGGAACCGCACCGACAACCACTCCGGTAAAAGTAGTGGCAGCAACGATGCTATGTGCGAAGAAACGTTTTCTTGACAAGTTAAAATCCGCCAAATCCTTTTCGTGAGCCTTAATACCTTCGGGCATTAATTCGTTTGTAATCTCAATCAGATTGTCAACTCCAAATGGAGGCGCATAAGCATTATCATTAATCGTGTAAATTGAGGCTACCACCGGGACGATTTTTCTAATATTTACTTTCCGTTTTTGGTTAG
>JAGOIM010000149.1:2014-3929 GCA_017995665.1 Anaerolineaceae bacterium
TTCGGGCAGACACGATGGGGAAGACGGGGTTCACCGCAATTGGGGCAATTAACGCTGGCGCTGGCTTTCAGATGGTCATGAGCACGTCTGCGATCGCGGCGTCCGGGGCTAACTTTTCTTTTTGGTAATGGTGTCATCTTACACTCCTAATTTGCACTTATTTAATTAACCTGTATAGTTTAACCGCTAAAGGTTAAAAATGCAAGCATTTTGACTAAGTTCTATGACTTTTTCTCAAAGAACGGTACAAAGTTGTCAGTTTGGAATAAATCAGTTTATTAGCAAGAACAATCCTCATATTAAAACCAGCGGTTTCATCAGGAATATTGTTACCATTCTGGAAAATTTTCCCAAATAAGGTCAAAACCTGTGTATAATTCTTTCAGTATGTATCAGAATCAACTATTTATGATTCAGCAAGATTTTTTTGCTCACCGATTGAAATCAAGGCAGCTTTTTTTCATTACTTCGGCAACAAAATCTGAAACTACATACTTTATTGTGATCTAACTGGGATTTTGAGCTAATCTTTTTCCCAGTTTTTTGTTTCAATGCCAATCTAATTAGAAGGAAGTTACATGAAAAGTAAATCATTACCAATAGTTCTCACTGTTTTCCTTGTTCTGGCAATGCTTCTCAGCTTTGTTCCAGCCAACGTAACTGCTCAGGCAGTCGTTCCCCCACAATTGGTCACCGTTGATCAATCCGTTCAAGACGAAATGCAAAAAACCGGCAGCGCCAGCTACTGGGTCAAGTTTGAAAACAATGCTGACCTCACGCCCGCTTACACTATGAACTGGCAGGATCGCGGTTGGTTCGTTTACAACACCCTCAAAGCGCAAGCTGACCTCACTCAGGCTCAGGCGATTCTGATGCTCGAAAGCAGCGGAACCAGCTATAAATCTTATTGGATTAACAACAGCATTTTAGTTACCCAGTCCAATAATCAGGTTCTTACTTCTCTTCAAAGTTTGCCCAATGTTACAGAAATATCCGCTCGAAAGGAATTTATCCTTTACGAACCGGAAGATCTCCCAACGGACGAAAACAGTCCAAAAGCAGCTGAACCGGGTTTGGGTCAGGTAGAGGCACCTGCCGCCTGGGATCTTGGCTATACCGGTGAAGGCTTGGTTATAGCCAATATTGACACCGGCGTTCGCTACACCCATGATGCACTCGTCAATTCTTACCGTGGCAACAACGGTGATGGCACTTTTACTCACGATTACAACTGGCTCAATCCTGAAGACCACAGCGATGATGTCCCTCGGGACGGTCATAGCCATGGAACTCATACAATGGGCACCATGGTTGGCGATGACGGCGGCAGCAACCAAATTGGTATCGCACCCGGTGCCGAGTGGTTTGCCTGCGCCGGTTGTCCCGACGGCTCTTGTCCAGATAGTGCCCTGCTGACTTGTGGAGAGTTTATGACAGCACCTACCACTACCAACGGGACCAATCCCAACCCTAATATGCGGCCAAATGCCGTAAACAACTCCTGGGGAGATTGTGGACAATCATATAACGACTGGTACGAAGAAGTCATCACTGCCTGGCTCGCTTCTGGTATTTACCCGGTTTTCTCTAATGGCAACAACAGCAATTGTAATTATGCCAGTAATCCTCCGCTGAACACGGTCGGCAACCCTGCCCGAACAGGCAAAGTTACCGGTGTTGGTTCCTCTAACACCACCGGTGGAACCTATGCCGTCCATTCCAACAAAGGACCAACAGACAACCTTGACACAATCAATCCTACTGACGGTTTCGATATGTTGAAACCACAGGTGGTTGCACCGGGTTCTTCGATTCGCTCTTCGATGAATAACGGCGACAGCTCCTATGCCAGCAAAGGCGGCACCTCAATGTCTGCTCCTCACGTTACCGGTCAGATTGCTTTAATCATGCAAGC
>JAGOIM010000150.1 GCA_017995665.1 Anaerolineaceae bacterium
AAGTACCCGATTTGCGTTGGATTCAAAGCAGTTGGGCCGGCATAGAAACTTTTTTGGATGACCCAATTTTGCAACAAAAAAATATCCAACTGACCAGTTCAAGCGGTGCGATGGTCAGTCAATTGGGCGAATTTGCAATCATGATGCTGATGATGCTCGGGCACAAAATGCCGGCGATGATTAAAGCCCAACAGGAAAAACGTTGGGTTGAAGACAAGTTCGTCAGCCTGCAACCGCGAGAATTGCGCGGCAGCACGGTTGGGATTGTTGGCTATGGCTCAATCGGACGCGAAATCGCCCGTCACCTTCATCAATATGGCGCAACTGTTTTGGCAACCAAGCGCGACATTTTGCATCCGGAAGATAAAGGCTATGTCCCCGAAGGCTTTGGCGACCCTCATGGGGATTATTTCGAGCGTCTTTATCCGATTGAGGGCTTGGAAGGCATGGTCAAAGATTGTGATTTTGTCGTTGTCACCATGCCCGCCACGAAAGACACCAAGCACATCTTCACCGAAAAAATCTTCAACGCGATGAAGCCCGGGGCTTTGTTTGTCAACATTTCCCGCGGTTCTCTGGTTGATGAAAACGCCTTGCTCAACGCCCTCAATAGCGGACACTTGGGCGGAGCTGCACTGGATGTCTTTTCGGAAGAACCCTTGCCCGCCGAAAGCCCGCTTTGGAGCAATCCAAAAATCATCATCACCCCCCATTTGGCCGGTTATTCGCCAAACATGATGAATCAGGTCATCGCACTCTTTATCGAAAACCTGAAACGCTATGTTAATCAGGAAGAGCTATATAATCTGATTAATCTCCAACAAGGATATTAACCTGAATGGACCTCTTTGATCACTCTCTCAACGAGCAGTTAAACGCCCAGGCACCTCTGGCTGCCCGTATGCGCCCCCAAACCTTGAATGATATCGTCGGGCAAGAGCACATCATTGGCAAAGGTAGCCTTTTGCGCCGTGCCATTGAAGCCGATCGACTCTTTAGCTCAATTATCCTTTATGGTCCTCCGGGAACCGGCAAAACCACGATTGCCCGGGTAATTGCTAACAGTACCAACGCCCATTTTGTCTCCTTGAGTGCGGTTTTGGCTGGTGTTGCCGATTTACGGGAAGTGATTAAAGAAGCCACCGAAAGAAGAAAATACGAACAGCTTCGCACAATTTTGTTTATCGACGAAATACACCGCTGGAACAAAGCCCAACAAGACGCCCTCTTGCCTCAGGTTGAAAACGGTTTGGTCACCCTGATTGGTGCCACAACCCAAAACCCCTATTTCGATGTCATCAAAGCTTTGGTCAGTCGTTCACGCATTTTTGAACTGAAACCGCTCAGCCCTGAAAATATTTATCAGCTCTTAAGTCGGGCAATCAAGGACGAATTGAGTGGTTTTGGACTGCGAACGGTAGAAGCAGATGAAGACGCCCTTCGCCATTTGGCAGAAATCTCCGGCGGAGATGCCCGGAATGCGCTCAACGCCTTGGAATTAGCGGTCGAGACTACCCCTGCCGAGAAGGGCATCATCCATATTACTCTCGAAGTCGCCCAGGAATCAATTCAACGCCGGGCAGTTTTGTATGACAAAACAGACGATCAGCACTACGACACAATTTCCGCTTTTATCAAATCGGTAAGAGGGAGCGATCCGGATGCCGCGCTGTATTGGATGACCAAAATGCTGATGGCCGGTGAAGACCCGCGTTTCGTTTTGCGCCGTTTGATTGTCTTGGCGAGTGAGGATATCGGCTTGGCAGACCCGAACGCTATGGTTGTGGTCAATGCTGCCGCCCAAAACTTTGATGCTATCGGCATGCCCGAAGGTTGGTATCCGATTGCCGAGGCAACCATCTATCTGGCAACCGCCCCGAAATCGAATTCGGTCGGCGCTTTTTGGGAAGTGCAAGAAGAAATCCGCAAAAACGGTGCCGGTGGCGTGCCGATTCATCTGATGGATGCCAACCGCGACGGGCAGGGTTTTGGTCATGGCGAAGGCTATCAATATCCGCATAATTTTGAAGGACATTGGGTCGAACAACAATACCTCCCCGACGGCTTGGAAGGTCGCCAGTTCTATCACCCCTCTGACCAGGGAGTTGAGAAAGAGATAGTTAAGCGCCAAGGGGATAGAGCCAAGAGGAAACGGGAAACAGGAAAGCAGGAAATTGGAAACAGAAAATAGCTAACGGGGAAAAACAAATAAAACTCTCATCAGAATAATAATCCGTACGGACGGGGCTCGACTCCGTCCGAGAGCGCTCTTCCGATCAAAACGCTGGCAGGCAAAGGCTACTCCAGGCAGGAAGGCCCATCCGATCAATTGTGCAAGCGGACAGACACTAGGCACTGTCCGTACAAATTGGCTTTAATTTCTCCGGTAACGCTCATCTAATTACAGCAACCTTCCGTACGGACGGGGCTCGACTCCGTCCGAGAGCGCTCTTCCGATCAAAACGCTGGCAGGCAAAGGCTACTCCAGGCAGGAAGGCCCATCCGATCAATTATGCAAGCGGACAGACACTAGGCACTGTCCGTACAAATTGGCTTCAATTTCTCCGGTAACGCTCATCTAATTACAGCAACCTTCCGTACGGACGGGGCTTGACTCCGTCCGAGAGCGCTATTCCAATCAAAACGTTGGCGGACAAACACACACCACTCGCTTCGCATCGGGTGCTATAGAGGCTTGTCCGTACAAGGTTTCCTCTTTCCTGTTTTCCTCTTTCCTTTATTCCCGCCCTTCTATGTTAAAATAAAAGATTGCGAGGATGATATGTTTTTCAACAAAAGCGAAGAGAATGCTCCTTTTATGATTGTCGGGTTGGGGAATCCGGGCGCAGAATACCGCGAAACCCGGCATAATTTCGGCTTCATGGTTTTAGATGCTCTTGCCGAGCGTTGGTCGCTTCCGCTCAAAAAAATCAAATTCAAAGCAATCATTGCCGAAGGAAAATTCAACGGTCAAAAAGTTATTCTCGCCAAACCGCTCACCTACATGAACGAAAGCGGGCGGGCAGTGTCCCCTTTGCTCAAATTCTTCAAATGCCCTGTCGAGAATATGCTGGTCATTCATGACGACCTCGATTTACCGCTCGGCACTTTGCGCGTTCGGCCCTCCGGGCACAGCGCTGGTCAGCGCGGCATGGAATCCATCAGCCAAATGCTCGGAACAAACGAATTCCCTCGTATGCGCCTTGGTATCAGCCGCCCTCCGGGTCAAATGGATCCTAAAGATTACGTCCTTAAGAAATTCCTCCCGAACGAGGAAGAACTTAAAAAAATGGTCATCAACCATGCCCAGGAAGCCGTCGAAACCTTCGTCAAGGAAGGCTTGGTTGCGGCAATGAATAAATATAATGGCGAAGTTGCCTGAAAATAATCTGACTGAAATTATCCGGAGCCTTCGGCCTTATCGCGAGCTGCTTGAAAAAATCGAGGCGAAGGAATTAACCGTTCAATCCCGCAGAGGGCTGGGCTTGCCTCGTGCTGCCCGTTTAGCCTTGCTGACAGCTTTACATGAAGACAGGCAAAGCCCAATTCTCTTGCTAACCAACCGTTCCGACCGGGCACTTTCGCTCTCGGACGAACTCAATTTTTGGCTGCCTCAGGAAGTCAACTACTATTTTCCCGAACCCAATCCGCTCTTTTATGAAGATCTTCCCTGGTCACAGACCACCCGCCTTGACCGCTTGCGGGTTCTGACCGAATTGAGCAGCGCGCTCATTCCCGGTGCGACAAAAGCAAAAAATCCGATGGTGATTGTTGCTCCTATCCGCGCTTTGATGACCCGAACCGTTCCGCGCCGCAACTTCATCAAAAACACCTTGAGAATCAAAAGCGGTGAAAGCCGCGATTTTCAAAACCTGGCAACGCATCTGGTTGGTATCGGTTATGAAT
>JAGOIM010000151.1 GCA_017995665.1 Anaerolineaceae bacterium
TGACGGTCGAGATTTAGCTGGGTCAGACAAGAAATATAAATTCTGAAGGTGTTCGTCGGGTCAATCGTGGTCAGCAAATTGGGGTTCAAACCATGAATACCCTCTAAGATAATCACCTGGTCTTTGTGCAGTTTGGCAAGCTCTCCATTCTCACTATGGCCGGTAAAAAAGTTGTATCGAGGCAGTTGAACTTCTTGCCCGGCAATCAGAGCACAGACGTCTTTATTCAGACGTTCCAAATTCATGGCAGCCAGGGATTCATAATCCTTTGAACCATCGGGCAGCAGAGGAGTCAGTTCGCGGTCAATAAAGTAGTTGTCCATTTCAAGCGCAAAAGGGTCAATTCCCCGGGCGACCAATTGGATGCTGAGGCGCTTGGAGAAGGTTGTTTTACCGGAAGATGAAGGTCCGGCAATCAAAACGACGTTGACTCCGGGACGTTTTTCCTGGATTTGATCGGCGATTTTTGAAATTTGCATCTCGTGCAAGGCTTCTGATACCAAAATGACCTCGTCAATATGATCGGAGCGAATGGCGTCATTCAGTGCGCCGACCGAGGGGATTCCCAGTTTGTTGAGCCAGTCAGCGTATTCGCGGAAGGTTTTCAGAAGCGTGGGGTATTTTTCCATCGGCTCAATTTTGCTCGGTTCAGCCTTGTGCGGAAATTGTAAGATGAAGCCATCTTCAATGATATGCAACTCGAACCAGCGCAGATATTTTGAGGAGGGAACCATGTAACCGTGATGATAATCGCGGACGTTGTTAGCCCGGTAGAGCACCAAATCGGGTCTCTGACGATATTTCAGGAGGCTGACTTTGTCCATTTCTCCGGATTGGGTGAAGTAGTCAATTGCCTCTTGCAGGGGGACGGTTTCGCGCACAAAAGGAATATCGGCGGCAGCCAATTCGCGCATGGTGCTGCTTAGCAGATCTAATTCCGTCTTAGAAAAATGATCCATTTTATCAATTTGGCAAAAGTAACCTCCCGAAGCGACGGAATGGTCAATGGTCAATTGCCCTTCCGGAAAACAGCGTTTGAAGGCGACTTCGAGTAAAAAGACCAAAGAGCGGCGATAAATCCGCGCGCCGTCCGAATCTGCCATGGTGACTAAACTGGCGTGGCCATCTTGATTGAGCGGGTAGGTTAATTCACGCAATGAGCCGTCTAAAACCAAACCGACAATCAGGGGCTTATCATCGGCTTGGATGACGTCGGTGAAGTTTTCCAGTTTTGCACCGCGTTCACCGGTGATGATTCGACCGTCGTCCAAAGTCAGTTCAACAGTTTCGCGAGGGGTTGTAGTTAAGTGAAATTTTTTTGTCATAGTTGTTTAAATCTTTCTATAATTTAATATATTATAGCAAACTTTAAAATTATTTATGGAGAGACAAAATCAGCGTCTCGCCACCGCTCATCAAGGGCATAAGTTCAAAATCTACAAGCGCGCCTTGTTTATCAAAACTGATTTGATCAAAAGGCAGCTCGCCCCATAAATTTTCAACTTTCCAGGTTCCGCTGAGAGGGCTTTCTTCAATCGAAATTGTGCAATTTTCCATCTCCTGAACACCCAAATTTGCCAAAACCAAGACGATTTCATCTTCATATTGCCTGGCAACAGCATAAAGCCGCCGGCAAGAGGAAGTGAAAGGCAAGTATGTACCTTTTTGCAATGCCGGTGAGCTGTTTCTGAGGTTCGCCAAGCCTTGATACCAATTCAACAGACTTTCGGGGTCTTCGCTTTGAAGAGCGACATTCGTTTCTTCCCAGCCTTCCCCTAAGGCTTGCCAGGGTTTCGCCGTGCTAAAACCGCCATTCGCTTCGGCTGACCATTGCATCGGTCGGCGAATTAGTTCGTCCGGTTTGTTGCCGGTCATGCCAATTTCTTCGCCATAATAGATATAAGGCGTTCCGGGACCGGTCAGATAGACGAAAGCTGCCAATTTTTGGTCGAGAAGGCGTTCAGAAAAATAGGAGGCGACGCGTTGTTGGTCGTGATTGGTCAGAAATGTTGCGAATTGTTGGTCGGGGAAGTACTCGAGGGTATCTAAATAGCTTTTGATGATTCGCGAAGGGCTGGGGGAATAAATTCCACCCAAAATATCGCTTGCCAGGTCAAAGGCAAAATATTCTTGCATTCCTTTTGTAGGTTCGTTGTATTTAGCAATGATTTGTGTATCGGTCCAAACTTCGCCGACGGTATAGGCATTGGGATTAATTTCGCGATAAAACTTGCGCCAATCCTGGAACCAGGCGATGCTCGATTTGTTATCTTGCTGGCTGTAGCCTTCTTCAAAAAGGTAACGGGCGGCATCCACGCGGAAACCATCCACGCCTAAATCCAGCCAAAACTTAGTCGCGTTTTGAATCGCTTTGGTCACCATTGGCTCGTGATAATTGAGATCGGGCATCTCGCTCCAAAACGGGGCATAATACCAGGAACCATTTTTCTCATACCAGGAGTTTTGCCCCCAAGGACCGGCTCGGTTGGGATTTTGCTCTTCCCAAACGTACCAATTCCGAAAACCGCTGTTGGGGTCCTGGGAAGAAAGAAACCAGGGATGTTCGCTGGAAGTATGATTGATTACAAAATCTATCACAATTCGTATATCGCGATTGTGAGCTTCTCGGAGCAATTCTTCAAAGTCCGCCAAGGTGCCATAATCGGGATTGACGGCCTGATAATTGGTGACGTCATAGCCATGATAAGAAGGCGAGGGCATGATTGGCATCAACCACAATGCGCCGACACCCAATTCTTTCAGATAGTCAAGCTGCGAGATAATGCCCTGAAAATCACCGATGCCATCCCCGTCACTGTCCTTGAAGGAGCGAACAAAGACCTCGTAAAAAACAACCTCGTTCCACCAGGCGTTTGGGTCTGCAAGGTCGCCTAAATCTTCGGTGACGATTGGGGCAAGCGTGGCGTTTGAACCGGATTGAATTGCCGGTTGGCAAGCTGACAGCAAGAGCGTGAAAAGCAAAAATGCTGCGATGGTTCGATTTTTTATGGTCATAATGTCATCCTTAAGCCTGAAATTTAGCTTAATTTTACAGCAGGTTGGAGTGACTTTGGATTGCGAGCTTGACAGGAAGCCGCTTAGGCGTCAAGGATGCCCGGCAGTGTGGAATCTAAAGCTTCGATCAATTGCTCGCCTTGGTTTTGTGGGCTGTTGACATCGCGGCTGACTTCATGTTTGCGCAAACTTCCGGAAGCGAGAGGTTTCAACATCTCGCTTAAGGCGAGAGGATTATCTTCAGTTAGCCAATCCCACATGCGCTCTTTTCTCAAAATAACCGGCATTCGTTCATGGATGGGCGAAACATCATCGTTGGCGGAGGTGGTGATAATTGTGCAGGTGGTCAAACCCGGCAGGCCCGGCATAGAGGAAACGCCTTTAATTTCCCAATCGTCCCATAAACCGGCAAAAGCAAAAGGCTCCCCGCCATCCAATTGGAAATAAAAGGGGATCGAGGTTTTGCCGACCTTGCGCCATTCATAGAAGCCATCCGCTAAAATCAAACAGCGCTTATTCCTGAATGAGCTGCGGTAGGCCGGCTTTTCTGCTACCGATTCTGCCCTGGCGTTGATCATCTTATAGCCGATTGCCGGGTCTTTTGCCCAAAAAGGCACCAAACCCCAACGCATCCAGACCACATTGCGGCTGTCGGCAAAAGGAACCGTTGCCAGGTCTTGCGAAGGGGCGATGTTGTAGCGCTTTTCCCAATCAAGCGGCATCTGCCCGAGCGCTAATTGCGTCCGCAAATCGTCTGAATCAATCGCTAAAGTAAATCTTCCGCACATAAATCTTTCCTTTTGTTTATTGTATTCTATTAAGGGGGCTTTGAAGCCAGGCTGAGAGAGCTTGTTTGATCAAA
>JAGOIM010000152.1 GCA_017995665.1 Anaerolineaceae bacterium
CAAAGAGAGCAAAAATCTTTCGCAGCCAGATAGGAAACGTCAATTTCTTTTTTTTCATTTTCTACCTCCCTGCAAAACGGGGTATCTTTTTCTTCCAGGCAGTAGGCAAAACGGTATCCAGCGCATCGTCCACCGTCACAACCCCGAGCATTTTATCTGTTTCAGGATCAATCACCGGCACAGCCATCAAATTATATTTTGCAACCAAATAAGCCGCGTCTTTCTGATTAGCAAACGGCGAAACAGTAACAATATGCTCTTCAAACCAATCTGAAATCGGCTTTTCAAGTGGTGAAGTGACCAAATCACGCAGGCTCATAACTGCCTTTAGCAGTCCATCATTATCAAGGGCATAGATGTAAAACATAAATTCATCTTCGAGAGCTTCTTCATTCGTTCTCAAGTGATTGAGAGCTTCACCGACATTAAATGTCGAAGGTACCGAAGCAAATTCGGTGGTCATAATCCCACCGGCAGAATCTTCGTGATATTGAAGAATCGTACGCATGTCTTCTTCATCGTCATCTTCCATCAAACGCAGCAATTCTTCACTTTTGGTATCGTCCATTTCCGCCAAAATATCAGCTGCTTCGTCAGGCTGCATTTCTTCTAGAATGTCCGCAGCCCGTTCAGGTTCGAGCCTGGCAATCACAGCTTGCTGAACTTCGACTGAGCTTTCTTCCAAGGTATCAGCCAGCTGTTCATCTGTGAACCCCTCAAGAAAAGCACGGCTGGTAATAGGGTCGAGATCGTCCAAAATGGTAGCGATATCAGCCGGCTCCATCTTGACAAGCCGGTCACGCGAAACTTTAAGACGCAAGGGGTCGTCATGCTCAATTGAAGCGACATCTTCCCAGGGTATCACGTGGTTAATCGGCTTTTTGTTAAACAATTTTGAAAATCCGGTCACGAGATTATCCAAACCGAGGCGGCGAATGAAACCAAAACCGCCAACATCAACACCGGTTAGATGAAAGGAATTTTCTTTGCGGGCAATTTGCAGATCATTGACCCGGACAATGCGTTTACCTTCCGTGTCGACAATTTGCTGGTCGAGTACACGCTGTTTGAGATATAGCTCATGACCGGAGGGTTTATAGATCATAGGATCTTCTGCCCGACGGTTGAGGGTAATCGAAGGCCAAAGCGTTGCCAAACTTTTGGCATCGATTAGCTCTTCACCACCCGCGGTTTTTTTAACCACGATTGCTATAATGGCTGGCATGGGGGCACCGATATTGTCCACTAGAGCATCCTCTAAATGACCAACAACCCGGCCAAACATGTCCCAGACTTTTTGATTGAGAAGTTTGCTTAAATAAATCATCTCGCACCTCGCCTTTATGATATTTTTTGGCGATTCCAAGGTTCAGATTTTGAAACTCTGACCCCGGTTGCGAGAATGACAATCAGAATCAGAGATTAATTAGCTCAGCCGTACTAGGAGGCTGACTGTTTTCATCACCTGAATAAGAATCGTTTCCTGAAATTGTAAAATTTTCCATTATGTATTTTTCACCAGAAGATATTATAGCAGACATATTGAAACATTGGGAAACATGTAAAATAACCAACAATTCTCAATATGAAACTGCCTTCATCAATCATGAGAATTATTACGAAACCACTTCCGAACCCGCTTTGAATACAATATTATTGTTATTGATATTATTAGATCGGTAGGGGCAGGTCCCAATCACTAATGCTCAATAATCGCCCAAATAGTTTGACCTGCCCAGCGTAATTATTGCGGACGCTTAATGAATTCCAGGTTGGATTAATGATTCCGACTGTCAACCCTGTCCGAATATCTCATAAAGTCTTGGCACCTGGCTGCGGATTGCCTCAGGCTCAGTCCGCCAGCAAAAAACATTACCAACCCCTCCATATTCAAAAGCAACAATTTCCGGTCTTCGCCAATTGCCGGCATCAATTTGCGCTTTTGCCCATTCCGCCACCGCCCAATCATCCGCCTGCATTTCAAAATGATCTGTCAGATAGCCATTATACTCGCGAATACCGGTGATATGCAGCTCAGCCAGACGATCAACCGGTAAACGAGCAATATAATCCCGGTAATCCATTCCCATCATTTCTGAGCTGATTCTTGCGTGAGATAAATCCAAAAGCAAACCCAAATCATTTTCTTCGATAAACTCACTTATCAAAGACGGATTACAAGCAATTTCCAATTCGGGCATAAACTCATGCCAAGGCAGGTTTTCGGCAATTATTTTCACATCAGGCAGTTTTCCCCTCAAAAACTCCAGGTCTTCCCGCCATTCTTTCAGCGTTATCTTCCGATTTTCTTCCGTGGCTGTTGAACGCGAACGATGATTAGAAAGGTGCGTATTGAGGTAAGGTGTTTCTGTCGTTTCGAGCATTCGCCGAATTAGATCATAATTCAATCCCTGAACTTTGTGAGTGCCTAAGGATATTTCAAAATGAATATAAGCCGGGGCAACTTTGCGCGCTGCGTTGACAATCCCATCCCACTCCGGGCATTTGAGCAAGTCGACTTTGACCTCGCCTTGCTCAATCATTTTTGCGATTGGAGTCGAATAGTTAACGGCGAATTTCATACCAATTATGCAATTCCCGGCTCTGCTCCGGCTTCAGCGAATGGGTCAAGTTGGCTTTCCATATCGCGCCGGAATTGTTTGGTATAGAGGTTATAGTACACCCCACGTTGTTGAATGAGGCTTTTGTGGTCTCCACTTTCGGCAATTTGCCCATTTTCAATTACGAAAATTTGGTCAGCCGATTTGATTGTCGAAAGACGATGGGCAATGATAAAGCTTGTCCGACCAGTCATCAGTTCGTGCATTCCTTTTTGAATCAAGGCTTCTGTCAATGTATCAACCGAGCTGGTTGCCTCATCCATCACGAAAATATCCGGCTCTGCCAACAGTGCCCGCGCGATACTAACCAATTGCTTCTGGCCAACCGAAAGCTGATTTCCACCTTCACCGACGTCCGAGTCATAGCCGTTTTCAAACTTCATGATGAAATCGTGCGCTCCGGCTAACTTTGCAGCCTGTTCAATTTCTTCATCGCTGGCATCCAAACGCCCATACCGCAAATTATCACGAATACTGCCCGAAAAGAGATGCGGAATTTGTAAAACCACACCAATTCGCGACTGGATATCTTCAAGCGTGTAGTTTAGATAATCATTGCCATTAATCCGAATCGTTCCTTCGGTCGGCTCGTAAAACCGACAGAGTAAATTGACAATTGTCGATTTTCCACCTCCGGTTGTGCCCACCAGAGCCACTTTTTGACCCTGAGGAATTTTAAAACTCAAATTGTTAATCACGGTTTCATCGTCATCGTAGTGGAAGGAGACATTTTCAAAGCTAATATCACCTGCCAGAGTTCCTACGGGAATAGTATTTTCCCGGTTGCGCACTTCTGAATCAGTTTCTAAAAGTGAAAAAACACGTTCAGAGGATGCCACAGCGTTTTGCATTTCTGCATAAACCCGGGCAAGGTCCTGAATTGGCCATAACATCGACATGATAAAGGAGATAAAAGCCTGCAAAACGCCAACCGAAATCATGCTGTTTCCAACCATCGTTCCACCCCGCCAAAGCACCAAAACTAAGGACAGCGCACTAATCGTTTGAATTGTCGGCAAATAAATAGCCGAGAGAAAACCTGCGCTTGTGCTTTCCCGGAACATATTGGTTGAAAGCTTTTTGAAATCGTCGAGGTTTTTCTCTTCACGCAAAAGCGCTTTGACCACCCGCACACCGGTGATATTCTCGTTCAAGGATGCAGTCATTTTTGAATTCGCTCTTCTGGAACGGCGGAAATGATAATAAATCTTTACTCTAAATTTGAAAGAAGCATAGATCATGAACGGCAGGG
>JAGOIM010000023.1 GCA_017995665.1 Anaerolineaceae bacterium
AGATAATACTGATTACGTTAGGTGATTAGACTATTAAGTATAGATTAATAATGCGTATTGCGCAAATATGATTAAAAAAATTCAAGTTCGGGTGTATGGGGAAGTCGATTTATCTGAGGTACTTCTTTCCAGGTTTTAGCTTCAGTTTTAGGCGTTTCCACTGCCACAAGGGTTCAACTGTCTTAATCTCCTTAAGGAATTCTTCCATACCGTTTATGGCTACGCGCATAGCGGTATGTTATATTTTAGCAAACTTAAGTGCGGTACCCTAAATTTAGTGACATGATTTATTAGTTAAAATTCATATCCTTGCCTTCTCTTATCAATCGTTTAATCAATGTAGACGCCGTATTTCATTGTGTACATTTTCGAACATTTTTAGACCTTCTTGGACATTATTGCACATATTGCCACAAATTATTACAATGTTCCGAATTAGGTACCAGGCTTTGTCAACCAATTCTCCCATTCTTCCAAGACGCTGGCGCATAATTTATTATGGCTACGCGCATTTTGTCTTTACATATTTTTCTCAAGGTTTAGCTTTTATTGGCTATCCAATCTTACTTAAACAATCCAAAATCGATTCCCAAGCGGCCCTTGCCTTATTAACCAACAAGAGGCCGGGAGACCGGCCTCTTGTCCAATTTCATAACAAAATCATTCCTAAAAAACTAACGCACAAAGCTTTCGTCTACCTCATCAAGTCGCAAGCTAATAACCTGACTGGCGGAATCCTTTCCCATGGTGACTCCATAAATAACATCAGCAGCTGAAACTGTGTTTCGATTATGAGTAATCAAAACAAACTGCGTTTCACTGGAAAGATCTTTCAAAAGCTCAATAAAGCGACCAACATTCGATTCATCCAGCATTGCATCAACTTCATCCAATACACAAAATGGCGTCGGAGAAACCTTCAACAAAGCAAAGACAAGCGCGACCGCAGTCAGGCTGCGCTCTCCACCGGATAGCAACACCAAACCCTGTTCCCTTTTCCCTGGCAGACGTGCTTCAATATCAATTCCAGCCTCGATAGGTGATTCTTCATCATTCAAAATCAACCTCGCTGATCCGCCGTTGAAAAGGCGCGAAAACATCGTACTAAACTCCACGCTAACAGCCTTGAATGTCTTTAAAAATTCGACCTTCATGACTGTATCCAGCTCTTTTATCATCTTCTGGATATCTTCTAATGCCGCATTCAAATCCTGAACCTGGCTGGTCAGGCTTTCATAGCGCTCTTTTACTTCTCGATATTCCTGATCCGCTTCGAGGTTAACCGTTCCAATTCGGCGAAGTTGGGCTTTTTGCTCCTTAATCGCATCCGCTAAGCCCTCCGGAAGCCCTTCCATTTCAGGCAGAGTTTCAATCACCATATCCGGAAATGGCAAGGGTTCAGATTGGGTATATTCTTTTCGATATTCCATTTCAATCAAGCTAAAATCGTCATCAATTCTTGATTTCAAATTTTCTAACCGCTCTTGTTGATGAGCCAGCTCAAGTTGAAAATGTACCACCTGACGGTCTTTTTCGGTCAAACTTTTTTGGCTGCCAGAACCGGCCTCCGAATGCTGTCGACTGCTAACTTCCATATCGCGCAAGCTAACCAATTGTGGGTCGAGCATTTCGGTTTGCTGGGAATTAATTTCTTTTTCCTCATCAGATATTTGTTTAACCAGTTCTGATATTTGAGATTCCAAATCGCTCAAAACGGTTTCATGTTCCCCCATCCGCGTCAAAAATTTCGCCTTGCTTGCCAAATCAGCCTCTAAACGACGGCTTTCATTCTGACGGGTTTCGATCAAATGATTCAAAGACTGGGTTAATACTTTGATTTCACTTTCCTGATAACGATATTGGTTTTCAATATCCTCCGGTTGGAATTCAGCACGTTTTCGTCGTTGTTCTTTTTGCTGTTCGGCAAGTTTATCACTTTTGTCTTTGTTGACTTCTTCTTGCGCACTAAGCTTCTTGATAGTTTCGGAGATATTTTCTAAAGAGCTTTTATTATCCGTTTTTTGTCGTTCAATCCATTCTATACGACTCCGGATTTTCTCCAGATTTAAACTATTGCTTTGCGATTCGCGAATCAAAATGTCGCGGTTGCTTTGTTGCTTTTTACTAAGTTCTTGGTTAGCCGCGATTTGTTCATCGAGTTTCCTGATTTTTTCGCTCAACTGATTGCTTGCCTGGTCAATTTTTTGAGCAGAGCTTTCAATCCCTTTCAATTCTTCACTTAGCTCATTGACCAATCGGGTGTAACTCACCTTGCTGCTCTGATTTGCCTTTCCAATCACCGCCATGCCATTTTTCATTAACACTTCACCGGTTCGGCAGACATAATTGAAATCCGCTTGTTTTTCACGGGCTGAAAAGGCAGCATTGATATCCTCAACAATGACGAAATCATCCAGCAACAAATCGACCACCGAGCGCAAAGATGGATCAGTTTTGACAACCTCACTGGCAATCAATCCGCCCTCGTTGGTTTTTTTCGCTCTACTTTTCGGCTCCTGAACTACCTGGCTCAAAATCGCCACCCGGTCATTCAGTTTTTCCGACAGCTCATTGAGCACCTTCGTCCCTATCTGAGCGTCGCGAATAATCAATAAATCGACAGCCTCACCAAGCGCAGCACTGATTGCAAGCTCAAACTCTTCGGGGACTTCGATATGTGTTGCCAAATCGGTCAACTCGTTGTGAAGTTTCTTTTCCCGACTGGACTTTAACAAGGTTTTGGCGCCATCAGAGAAACCGGAGAGGCTTTCCCGACTTTGTTTCAACAGCTCAAGCCGGTTCCTGACCCGATTTTTTTCTAAATCAAGCTTATGGCTGCTTTGCCGGAAGCCCTCCAGGTCTTTTGTTAGTTTTGCGCGTTCATCGCTAAACGAGTTTGCTTTATTTTTTAAGTCAAGCAGTTCAGCTTCCGCCAATTGCACTTTCTCATTCGTCGCAATAATCGCTTGATCAAGTTTATTTTTTTCTTCCTCAAGCGAAGTCATATTATTTTGAATAGTCGCTTGACTTGATTTCAAACTTTGCAGCCGCTCGGTCATTTCTTGCTTACGCGAGCGCAAAACAACCGCTTCTTTTTCAAGCTCAATTTGTGCATCACGAAGTGCATTTTCTTCTTTTTTCAAGCTTGCTTCTTGTTCCAAAATTTTCGAACGGCTGATACTAAGGATTTCAAACTGTTCCTGGACAATTCTAAGATCTTCACGAGTTTTGACTTCATCCGCTTCGTGATTATCATGGCTCGCTTTAGAAGATTTGATGACCTCCTCAAGATTAGCCAGGTCATTCACCAGTTGTTGTTTGGCTTTTTCGGCAGCACTTTTTCGCTCATCTAAAATCGCCAATTTTTGATTATTTTGTTGCAGTTGGTTTCGCATCTCACGAAGATTATTCATGATGCCATTGACTTTTATCCGTTGCTGCTCAATCTCACTTCGCAAAGTGTTCAGTTCCGACTGTTCTTGTTCAAAACTCTTGCGAACCGATTGCCGTTCAAGTTCGGCGTTTTGCAATTTTTGTTGCGTCTGGTTAACATCCCGCAAAGCCTTATACCAATGGTAACCATACCAATCACGCAAACTTTGCTTAAGCAAGTCCTGCACGGTCTTGTATTCTATTACCCGGGCTGCCTGCTTTTCAAGGCTGCGCACACGCGGTTTTATCTCAGCGATAATATCCAAAGCACGCTCCAGATTTCGTTCGGTCAATTCCAAACGGCGAACAGCTTCGGTTTTTCGATTTTGATACAAACCAATTCCCGAGGCTTCTTCAAAAAGTTTGCTCCGTTCATCCGGACGGAAAGAAAGCACCGTATCGACCAAACCCTGACCAATAATGGTAT
The DNA here is from genome assembly GCA_017995665.1 of Anaerolineaceae bacterium. Lineage (GTDB taxonomy): Bacteria > Chloroflexota > Anaerolineae > Anaerolineales > Anaerolineaceae > Mesolinea. Next base: position 3,860 of record JAGOIM010000023.1, read on the forward strand.
AGGTGCGGTCGCTCAAACCGGTTTTCCCGAGCAACTCGGTGAAATCTTTCAAGCGGACTTTTTGATTATTAATCAGATAATCGTTTTTTCCATCGCGATACGCCCTGCGGGTCAGGACCACCTCAGAATAATCAATCGGAAGCCATTTATCTTCATTATTAAACTTAATAGAAACAGCCGCCATCCCAGCCCTTGCCCTGCTATCGGAACCGGAATAAATCATATCTTCCGTCTTTTTAGCGCGCAAAAGTGAATAGGATTGCTCGCCCAAAACCCAGCGAATTGAATCGGCAACGTTTGATTTTCCCGATCCGTTCGGACCGACAATCGCCGTTATCCTTGACGGAAACACCAGATTGGTATCTCTGGCAAAAGTTTTGTATCCTTGCAGGTCCAGACCTGCGAAATTGGATTTATTCATCAATTCTCAATTCCTAACTTATTGATACTATTTAATGCTGCGTCTTTTTCGGCAAGCTGTTTCGAAGAACCCCTGCCCGTGGCAATTTGTTTATTATTAATCACAGCCACCACGTCGAAAGTTTTCGCATGGTCAGGTCCGGATTCTCCAATTAGCTGATAGCTTGGTGCGACATAACCTTGTGCCTGAGCCCATTCCTGCAATTTGCTTTTTACATCTTCTTCAGAGTGATTACGCACAATAAATTCCGATTCGCCTTCCAGCATCGGAACAATAAACTTTTTCACGGTTTCAATGCCACAGTTCAAATACATCGCAGCAATCAAAGCCTCAAATGCATCACAAAGAATGGCGTCCCGATCCCTCCCACCGGCGTTTTCCTCGCCTTTTCCAAGCAAAAGCGCTGAACCAATGTCTAATCTACGCGCAAACATAGCAAATTGTTGCGTATGAACCAGCGCTGCCCGTACTTTCGTCAAAAAGCCTTCGTCTTTTTCTGGATAATTGTTATAAAGCCATTCTGCAACAATAAAGCCTAAAATCGAATCGCCCAAAAACTCAAGGCGTTCGTTATCTTCCAGGGTTTCCCGATTTTCGTTCAAATAGGAGCGATGCGTCATTGCTCGATTAATCAAAGATACATCATCAAAATTGTTTGGCAAATGCTCTCGCAATTTAGCCAAAGCTTCAGGTTCAATCATTTCTTCTCCCTTTAGAACTGCTTATTCGTTTGCCATCCTCAGCTCTTGACCGATATCAAACGAATTAGCAGTTTCGGATTTTATATTATGAGTATTTTAACCCATTCCCGCTAAAAACCAATACCGTTTTATCATGAGTTACGGGAGATTTCTTTAGCGCTGCAAAAACCATCGCTGAAGTCGGTTCAACATAGATGCCCATAGCTGCCAATTCATGGCAAGCCGGCAGAATATCTTCCTCGGGAATTGCCAGAATATCGTCATAGTCTTTTTTTAGTTTCTCAATAATTTCAGCTCCTCTTGCGGGCTTCGATACCATTGTGCCTTCTGCCAAGCTGCTAAACTGGCTTTGCTTGAAATTTCTCTCGTTCCATTCCGCATACAAAGGCGCACAGCGCTCCGGCTGAACGCCAATCATCTTTGGCATTTGCTGAGCCTTGACAGTCTCACAAATTGCTTTAAACCCCATAAACACGCCTAAAAATAAGGACCCATGCCCAATCGGGCAAAATACTCGATCTGGCAAGCCACCAAGCTGCTCATGGATTTCAAAAGCAATAGTCGCATATGCAGCCAAACCAAAAGGCAACATGGCATGGCTGGCATAAGCCACATCGCGCCGGTTGATTTCGTCTAAAACTGCTCTGTGTGCCCTTTCTCTTTCTCCGGGAACTTCCCTAATATGTGCACCAATCCTGCGAATTTGATCAACTTTTGGCCCGCTTGTCCCTTCAGGAATAAAAATTGTGCTTTTAATCCCGAATCCGGCTGAATAAAGCGCGATGGAAGCTCCGGCATTTCCCGAAGAATCCTCGACAATTTCCTTAATCTTTCGTTTTCTTAGAAAACTAATTGTTATTGCAGAATTGCGATCCTTAAACGAACCGCTCGGATTCAAACCCTCGAGCTTTGCAAAAAATTGCTGACCGGCATGCTCTCTTTTGACCAATGGCGTTTGGCCTTCCCCAAGATATGTACAGGGAAGATCGCCAATCCCCAGCATGTCCTGATATGACCAATAACCAGGGGAATTCGATTTTAGCTTAGGCTCATATTCCAGATCTTTAAGCGTGAAAAGACTGCCACAATTCGGACATACAGTAAGTAATCGGCCTTCAGGATAGGCTAAACCACATTGGATGCATTCAAATCTCGCCATTTTTCCTCATTGAAATTAAGTATACCCTCTGAACAGGGAGAACAGTACGATAATCGATTGTCTTTTAGACGGTAGTCGGATAAAGGCCGTTCACTTTTTCTTGGGCATGTTGATATTTTAGGGGTCGCCAACAAAATTTCGGACGAAGAAATTAGAGACACTGTTTCCTATTTCCTGTTTCCTCCTAGCTGTTTCCTGCCTTCCGTTCTCCGCAAAAAACAATCTCCGTCTACACAAGTTTTACTTTTCAATCTAAGTCTCAATCCTTCGGTTATAATTTTCATCTAATTAAAAAATTACGATCAAAAAACAAGGAGAAACAATGAAGAAATTCCGAAATTCCCTCATAATCATGCTCACCATGCTCTTGGTTTTGAGCGCTTGCTCATCCCCCGCTACACCTCCAACTGACGACCCTGCCGACCAGTCCGATGATGTCACTCTAGTCGTTTGGGATCAGTTCTACCGCGAAGAAGAGAGTAAAGTCATCGAAACACTCAACGCAGAGTTTGAAGCCGCTCACCCGGGCGTCAAAATCGAACGCGACTCAAAAGTACTCGATGACCTGCAAATGACTGTCAAACTTGCCCTTGGCGAATCGGACGGACCCGATATTGCCCAGGTGAATCAAGGCCGCAGCGATATGGGCGCACTTGTTGAAGCCGGCTTGCTATTGCCGCTCGACGACTACATCGAGCAATTTGGTTGGAGCAACGTTTTCTCCACCAGCGTTGCCAGCCGCAACAGCTTCACACCGGATGGTAAAACTTTCGGCCAAGGCAGCCTTTACGGCGTCAGCCCAACTGCTGAAGTGGTCGGCGTTTTCTATAACAAGGGCATCTTCGAAGCGAACGGCTGGTCTGTCCCGACTACCTTTGAAGATTTTGAAGCCCTCCTGGCTGAAATCAAAGCTGCCGGTATCACGCCAATATCTTTCGGAACGCTTGACGGTTGGAACGCAATTCACGAATTCAGCTCCATCCAACACCTCCTGGTTAGCCCCGATTACATCAATAACTTCACCTATGGCGTCAATAATGTCAGTTTTGATACCGAAGAAAACCAAAAAGCTGCCGAAATCCTGCTAAGCTGGGCGAAAGCCGGTTATTTTAGCGAAGGTTATCCTGGCATCGGCTACGACGACAGCAACAACCTCTTCAAAGCCGGACAAGGCGCCATGACCATCACCGGCTCTTGGCTTGCCCCCGAATTGATGACCGGTACTGACCAGGAATTTGGCTTCTTCTTGCTCCCCGGTTTCAGTGGAAAAGCGACCATGGCAATCGGTGGCGTTGGTATTCCCTTTGCAATTCGCAAGAGCAGCCAACATACTGACATAGCGGCCGAGTATCTCGACTGGATGATTAGCCCACGTGCTGCTGAGCTCTGGGCAGAAGCCGGAATGGTTCCCGCAATGTCGCTTCCAGCTGACAGCAAAGTCGATACTGATAATATATTCGGCGATACCTTGCTCGCCTGGAATACGCTCAACACAGAAAATGCAGTCGGTCATTATATCGATTGGGCAACCCCTACCATCTACGACACCCTTGTCTCTGAACTGCAAAAAATGCTCGGAGGAGTCAGCACAGCCGCCGATTTCACCGCTGCTGTTGAAGTCGACTATGCGAAGTTCCTTCAAGAGAAATAGGAACATAGGCTAAATCCACCGTCCGCCCGTCTCCAAACGGGCGGACGAAATTCACCATGAAAACTGCCAATCACCGTTATCCGGGAGAAAGCAAATTCAAAGGCTGGCTCTACCTCCTGCCCGCTTTTTTAATCTATTTCATTTTTACTTTTATTCCCATTCTCGAGACCTTCCGTTCAAGCTTTTTTGATTGGAATGGCTTTTCTGCCGAAAGAACGTTTATTGGCTTTCAAAATTACGTCAACCTCTTTTCAGATCCGCTTTTCTTGAAAGCAATCTCAAACAACTTAGTCTTTATCATTTTTTACAGCATTATCCCGATTTTAATCGGTTTGTTCTTATCGGCAATTTTGACCGGAACGGACTTACCCGGTTTCACCTTTTTCAGAACGGTTTTCTTCCTGCCCCAGGTTATCAGTATGGTCGTTGTCGGTGTCCTTTGGCGCTGGATGTTCAATCCCGTTAGCGGGCCAATCAACCAATTGCTCTCATTAGTTGGCTTGGACAGCTGGCGGCAAGCCTGGCTGGGAAGTTTTGAATTCGCTTTGCAGGCTGTTGGCTCAATCGGTAGCTGGGTGCAATATGGCTTTTGTATGGTGCTTTTTTTGGCAGGTATTCAACGCATCCCAACCGAGCAATACGAAGCCGCTGAATTGGATGGCGCCAATGCTTTCAATCGCTTCATCTACATCACAGTTCCCGGTTTACGTGCAGAAATTGGCGTAGCAATGGTTACCACGATGATTTCCGCCTTGCGCGTTTTCGATTTGATCTATGCCACAACCAAAGGCGGACCCGGCGAAACGACGCTTGTCACCGGCTTCTTAATTTACCGTTCTGCCATCTTAAACAACCGGATTGGCTATGGTGCAGCAATTGCCACTGTTTTGACGGTGATTATCCTGCTGTTATCTTTCCTGATTCGCCGCTTTATGGGCAATCGTGAGGAGTCCTCAACATGAATCCGCACTGGAAAAAGCTTATCCCTCGTTATATCGTTTTGACAATTTTCATGCTCATTGTCTTGTTGCCAATTTGGGGAATGTTGAACAGCGCCTTTAAATCCGACAGCCAAATTGTCAGCTCACCTTTTGGCTTGCCTGAAAACTGGACCTTTGAGAACTTCCAAAAAGCCTGGACCGTTGGCAAATTTAACATTTTCTTCAAAAACAGCGTCATTGTTACCACTGCCGTAGTTGTCAGCAGCGTTTTCCTATCAATACTTAGCGGTTATGCCTTCGGCCAACTCCCCATGCCAGCTAAAGGCATTCTTTTTGCAATCATGTTGATCGGCTACATGGTGCCCTTCGAGGCGGTTATTATTCCACTATACAACTGGATGAACGCACTTGGTTTGCGCAATACCTATTGGGCGTTGATATTGCCTCAGGTTGGCTTAAGCGTCTCATTTGGGACGCTTTGGATGTCTTCCTTCTTCGAAACCGCTCCAAAAGAATTGATTGATGCCGCAACAATTGATGGTTGCGATCGCTGGCAAATTTTATGGCAAATCCTCTTTCCTCTCGCTCAACCATCAGTCACGACGCTGATTGTTCTGATATTCATGTGGACCTGGAACGAATTCCTGCTCTCCCTCGTTATGGTTCAAACCGAAGCCATGCGAACCTTGCCGGTTGGACTGGCATTCTTCCAGGGGAAATACACTTCCGACCTTTCACTGATGGCTGCCGGAGCAATCATCGTCGCCCTGCCAACAGTAATTATCTATATCATTTTCCAACGCTATTTCATTAAAGGCATGCTGGGTGGAGCAATCAAGGGATAGGGATTAGAGATAGAAAAGGTCTACACCCTGACTTTGTTGACCACACTAAAACTTAGAGATATTCATAAAGCAGGCAGGATCTGTAGCGTTTCCATACAGATTCTCTTCGTTAATAATCAGAATTGCTGTCATTTTTTTCTTCGCATTCAATTTTTTAAGGTATAATTGCTCAGTTATACACACCTCAGATAAGGAGAATTCATATGTCAGGACATTCTCATTGGTCCACGATTAAACGCAAGAAAGGCGCTGCAGACGCTAAAAAAGGCGCTGTTTTCACACGGCTCGCTCGCGAAATTGCCCTCGCCGCCCGCAATGGCGGTGGCGACCCCAGCATGAACGTTGGGCTTGAACTTGCTATCGATCGTGCTAAAGCACAAAATATGCCCAAAGACAGTATCGACCGTGCCATCAAACGCGGCACCGGCGAAGATAAAGACGGCGCTGAACTTGAAGAAATTACCTACGAAGGTTATCTCGGTCGCGGCACTTTTGCCGTTATCGAATGCGTTACCGAAAATCGCAACCGCACAGTTGCCGATGTTCGCCACATCCTTTCCAAAGGCGGCGGCGACCTGGCAAGCGTTGGTTCGGTTTTATGGCAATTCGAGCGTAAAGCAGTCTATTCCGTAAAATCAGATGGCAAAAACTTTGACACAGTCTTAGAGGCCGTTCTTGATGCTGGCGCAGATGATGTCGAAGAAGACGATGGCTACATCGAAATTGTCGGTGATGCCAGCACTTTTAAAGCCATTCACGACGCCTTGGTTGCTGCCAATATCCCCATCGAGGATGCTGGTTTGCGCATGATCCCCAACACGGAAGTTGAGCTCGAATTCAACGACACGGTTTCGGTCTTGAAACTAATCAACAACCTCGAAGACAACGACGACGTCCAAAACGTCTATTCAAACCTGAAGTTTACTGACGAACACGTTGACGCTTTAGGATAAGATGATTGTTTTGGGGATTGACCCTGGAATTGCGATTACCGGCTTTGGTCTAATCAGACCTAACCGGCTGAATGAACCTGAAGCAATTCACTATGGAATAATAAACTCAACGGCTGAAGGCAACACCTCCAGCCGTTTGGTTTATCTTTACCGTGAATTAACTGCTCTCATCGAAGAATACCAACCCAAAGCCTGTGCGGTTGAAAAACTTTTTTTTCAAAAAAATCAAAAAACCGCCATGGCTGTCAGTGAAGCGCGCGGTGTTATCAGCCTTTGCCTTGCCCAACATGGATTAACCATCGCAGAATATTCCCCCAACGAAGTCAAACTTTCCGTCACATCCTATGGCAATGCCGATAAAAGACAAGTGCAAGAAATGGTCAAACTAACCCTTGGACTTGAAGATTTGCCAAAACCGGATGACGCCGCCGATGCACTGGCAATCGCAATTTGTCATCTTGGCAATTTGCAACTGCAAAATTTAATGAGCGAATGATGATTAGCAGTCCCTCAAACCCCCACCTCAAGGCGATTCGCAAACTCAACGATGCAAAAGAACGCAATGCCACCGGCAACTTTCTGGCAGAAGGCTTACGCGTCGTTGGCCAAGCGGTCGATTCCGATGCAAACATCGTCGAATTGCTCTGGTCTGATGAATTTCTTATCAGCGACTATGGCAGAAGCCTGATTTCGCAACTGAGCAAGAACCCTTCAATTGAAATCAGTGAACTTAGCCGGGAAGCCTTCGAAAGTTTAGCCCGAAAAGATAAGCCTCAAGGGATTGCAGCCGTTATTCGCCAGGAATGGCATTTTCTCGAAAAGCAGCAAGCGCTTGAAAATGGCCTTTGGGTCGCGCTTGAAGCTGTTCAGAACCCCGGTAATTTAGGAACCATCCTGCGCACTTGTGATGCTGTCGGAGCCAAAGGCTTGATTTTGCTCGACAATTCAACCGATCCCTACGATCCGGCTGCAATCAAAGCTTCAATGGGTGCAATTTTCACCATCCCCCTCTACAAAAGCAACGTTGAAGGATTGCAGACCTTCCTCGCTTTAAATCCCGCCATGCAAACGATTGGCACCTCCGATAAAGTCAATCAGGATTGTTTTGAATTCGACTATCCGGATCCACTATTGCTTATGATGGGCAGTGAACGCGAGGGCCTTTCACAATATTATATGGATTTATGCCAAAATATGATTAGCATTCCGATGGAAGGCCAAAATGATTCCTTAAATCTCTCCGTCGCCACCGGCGTTATGCTTTATCAGATTTATAATCATCACAGGAAAGCAAAACAGCATGATTAATTCACTCAACGGAATCATCTCGGCCATTTCTTCAGACTCGCTGACGCTCGATGTGCAGGGCGTTGGTTTTGAAGTCTTTGTCGACAAAAATTTGCTTAATCAACACCAAATTGGCGACCCCTTGCGGCTCCTCATTCATATGGTTATCCGTCAGGACCTTTTGGCGCTCTACGGCTTTAGCAGCCAGGATGAAAAAGCACTTTTCAATTTGCTAATTAGTGTTGATGGTGTTGGACCAAAACTGGCTTTGGCTATACTTTCTAATCTTTCTCTGGATAATATCCGCAATGCTGTTTTGGCGGAAAAACCGGAATATTTGGTTCGCATTCCCGGCGTTGGCAAGAAAACTGCTCAAAAAATCGTCATTCATCTCCAGGACAAATTCCCGAGTTATGGTGATTATCAGGCAAGCGGATCTTCCAACAAAGACGACGAAGTCATCGAATCGCTGGTTGCGCTCGGATTCAGCGTTATTGAAGCACAGACAGCTGTTCAAAGCATTCCAAAAGACTTCTCTGATGACGTTGAAGATCGCCTTCGCCATGCTTTGCAATTTTTCTCCGGTCGATGATTCACTTAAGCAAGCTTATCAATGGTAGAATTGACACGTTAAATTAAGGATAAACAGGAAAACTATGGGACTCTCACGCGAATTAGGCATCGACCTCGGCACATTCAACACACAAATTGCGGAAGGCAATCAAATTTTGATTCAAGAGCCTACCGTGGTTGCTATTGTTGTCGACGAAATGAAATTGGTTGAGTATGGCACAACTGCCCTCGGTATGCTTGGTCGCGTGCCGGAATCGATTGAAGTTGTTCGTCCCCTGCGTAATGGCGTAATCGCTGAATATGAGCTAACCGAAATATTTCTGCGCGAATTAATCCGCAAAGTCACCGGGCCAACCCTCTTTTTCCGTCCCCAATTGATCATTTCCACCCCCTATGGCGTAACCAGTGTTGAAAAACGTGCCATCCAGGAAGCCGGTTTAGGTGCTGGCGCACGCGAAGTGAACCTGATTCCTCAACCTCTGGCGGCGGCTATTGGCATTGATTTGCCAATCAATACCCCAACCGGTAACATGATTATCTCTTTGGGTGCAGGAACAAGCCAGGCAGCTGTCGTTTCAATGTCCGGAATTGTCAGCGCAGAGACCAGCAGGACTGCCGGGCTTTTGATTGATGATGCAATCGTCGCATATGTCCGCAAAAAATATGGCTTAATTATCGGCCAAACCACTGCCGAGCAACTCAAACTCAATATTGGCGCTGCTATCCCCAGCGAAAACGAAAAAACCATGGAAATTCAGGGGCAGGACCAAGTTACCGGTTTGCCAAAACCCGCCAGTCTGACTACTAACGAAATCGTGGATGCAATTCAAAACCCTTTGGACGAAATTGTGGCAACCATTCGCCGCGTTTTGGAGAAAACTCCCCCCGAATTGATTTCGGACATTATCGACAGGGGCGTTGCCCTTTGTGGCGGCACATCCCTCATGAGAGGTCTCGATAAATACCTGACCGTCGCTCTCGGCATCCCGGCTTATGTTGTCGAAAACCCGGTGACCTGCACAGTTGAAGGCTTGGCAAAAGCCGGTCCCCTGCTTGAAGTCATCATGCGCTCGCAGTCAAGGTAGTTTTTTTGAAGCCAGAGAAAAACTTTTTGTGTAGGGCTGGGTTTCAACCCAGCTTTATTTTTATCTACAACTTTTTACCGTCTTCTAAAAATTGCAAGTAGAATTTCAT